>JAGVXJ010000006.1 GCA_018303895.1 Candidatus Pacearchaeota archaeon | reverse complement strand
TTTTCCCAAACACAATCTTTTCTTGCATTGCATTGTGTAGAATCCAAACTTGAACAAGCACCACTTCCCGACGCTGTTTTTGGGCAACAATTGCTCAAACCAACAAAACATCCGCTTGGTCTATTGGAACCACTAAATCCTTCTGGTATTTTTACTCTTACATCATCATCATTTACACAACCTGAATCTTTGCTCCACTTACATTCACCAAGGCAATCGCATACAAAAAGATTTCCATTCCACTCACAATTAACTGCACCAACACTAATCTTTTTCTGACTTGGATCAGCACCACTAACAATATTCGTCGTCGCCAAAATTCCAAATACTATAATCATTACACCTAAAATTGAAATCATTTTTTTATTTTTCATTTTCTAAATCTTTTTTTATTTTTATTATCTCTTGCTTCAATTCAGGGATATTTCTTTTTACAACTTCCCAAACTATTTCTAAATCAACTCCAAAATAACCATGAGATAGCTTATTTCTCATACCAATAATTTTTGACCATTCAACATAAGGATATTTTGAAGTAAATTCAATTGGAAGATTTCTTGTTGCTTCTCCGATTATTTCTATGCTATGAATAATTGCATTTTGTTTCTGCTTATCTGCAAAAAAATCTTCTTTCTTCGCATTTTTAATAAAAAGTTCTATATCTTCAATATTCTCTAATATATGGATTACAAATATCAATGGACTTTTTTCTGTTTTGCTCATATTATTCTTACCTCGTCATTTAATATACTTTGTTTAAGTAATGGATGAATGCCATTGTAGGTTAATAAATCGATTTCTTTTCTTAATAATTTTTTTAATTCTAATTCCAATCCAATTAAATCTAATAAACTCCAACCTTTTTGAACTTCAACTAAAATATCTATATCACTATTCTCTTTTTGTTCTCCTCGAGCATAACTTCCAAAAATTCCTGCTTTTTTTATATTATTCTTTTTCAAAATAGGTAAAATTTTCTTTTTTATTTCTTGAATTTGTTCTTTTGTCTTCATTTTTATTTTTTTTAACTTTCGGTTTTTTCTTTGCTATCGGTTTCTTTTCTTTACCCAGGGGCTTTCTTTTCTCCTAGAAGAAAAGAAAGGGTCTAATTCCAAGTACTCACTCCGCTTTCTTCATAACTCCAGAATGAGCTTCCCTCCTTTCCAGCATAATTATTTTTGACTCCACAATCACCGAGTGCTAATCCATATTGAGCCATTCTTTTTTGCCAAGTTGAATCATAACATCCATATCCACTTACTACTAAATTTTCTCCAGGTCTGTCTATACTTTCTCCAAAACTAATATCTTTCACCCAGTCGTCTTTTGCTTTACCCATACCAAGTAAGCTCATTCTATCTTGTTCTCTCATATTTACTTGGTAAACAATATCACAGCTCGCACTTGCAACCCCACAAATTGCGTTTGCATCATTTGCAACTTCTCCGTTGGTTAAAACTTCCCCACCAGCATTTGGTAGAGCATTAGCTGATTCATCTCCCCAGAATTTTAATCCGGGTGGATAAAGTGGAACACATCTAAATCCTTTGTCTCCTTCTGCGTCCTTAACTAAATTTGCCCATTTACAATCTCTGCTTTCAATATTCATACAATCTTGTTCAGTTTTCTGCTGTCCGCAATCCTGCCATCTATTCATTCTACATGCCGCACTTCTGAATCCTTCAAATCCAGGTTCTCTTTCTTCTGTCGTCGGCATTTTTGCAGTTGCTTGCTCATCAACAGCAACGTTATCTTCAATACAAACTTCTTGTCTATAATCAGCACAAGGTTCAGGAATAACTTCTCCATTATAACACATCATTCTAAAATATCTGCTCCCAGGAAGATTTTTCACAGTCAATTCTGCAACATCTTCTGGTGAACCTGAAGAAATATCTCTAATCCACTTGTTATCTTTAATTCCATATCCACTTACATAACCATTATCTTGAACTGCTATCGGCCGAATTCCTAAAGCCCAAACACTTGCACCATCATAGTTAACACCTTTAATACTTTGAGAATTTGAAACAGCATGAGCACACCAAGTTTCTCCATGCAAATAAGTTTCTAATTTTCCATCGCCGTTATTATCATATTGACAGCTTAAATCTTTGCACATATAATTTCCAACTTCTGGTGCTGAAGTTCCAATCTTGAAATCTGCTCTTGTAAATTCTTTACATGTGCTTCCCTTAACATAATCACAAACACCACATGATGCACTTTTCTTATTTCCGTTTGCATCATCACATTCAACATCTTGCTTCTCAACAACTTCAGACCAATAAAGTGTATCCTTTGCTTTTGATGCGTCATAAATATTTGCTACATTTCCACAAGTATCAACATAATAAACTTCATCTTTGCCTTCGATACAAGTTGTCTTTTCGCTCATCGCACATTCAGTTCCAAGTTCAGGATTTGAACAAAGCATTTTATCATAAAATTTAACATTCTGCAATTCAGTATTTGCTTTCATCTCATTACATTCTCTTTGTGTAATCATTTTACAAGTTCGGGTAAATTCTTTTTCAAAAACACAAGCGCCCCTAATATCTGCCGTTGCTGTTGCAAGACATTCAGTTTCGCTTGTTATATCTTCTCTAAAATTTATTTCTAAACCATAAAGTGCTGAAAGTTTATTACATTTTGTTTGTGTAACAAAAGCAGCTTGGTCTCCCATCAAACAACATCCAAGTTTACATTGATCAACGTCACAAGTTGGATTGCTTTCAATAAAATGAGTTGACCATGAAGAAGAAGTGTCGCCCGGAATTGTTTGTCCGCCACAAGTTGCTAAAGGAGTATTTTTCATGCACTCTCCAGCGTCGATAACATTACAGCACCCTAATCTACAATAAGAAGTTGCCTCACATGAAGTTGGTGCAGCTTTGTATAATTGTCCCGTGTTAATATTTTGTCCGGTTGTGTCACATTGAGACAAAGGTGCATTCTGACAAAAAGCACCGCCGAATTGTGGTTTCAATTTTTCACAGCAGAATGAAGTCTCGACGGCAGAAACATAAAATATACTTGCGATTAGAATAAATCCAAAAACCACCATCAATTTTTTATTTTTCATTTTGTCTAGTATCCTGCTGGGAACGCGTAACTTCTCGTCGCAAACTGGAATTTATTTTCTGTATTAGTATCTTCTATGATGAAAATTTTGCTTCCATCATCTCTCTTTAATTTTTGAACTTTCAAATTCCTGTAATAGTCCATGTATCTCGTTACTTCAGTATCGCCGTAACTTGCTTCCCAGTTGACTATACTTTGTGCTATGCTTGCAAGTTCATAAAGATTATTGTTCAAAACTACACTAAATCCTCTGTATCTTTGTGATTCGCCTCTCGTCAAAGTTATAGTTCCATTAAAATAAACTGCAACTCTTTTTGGTAAAAGTAAAACTTGAACTTTCTCATTGGAAACGTCGATGGTGTATCCAGCATTTTCATAATTCTGTTTCATAGAATCAAAACAAAAACTTGCTTTGTCTTTAAGACTTTGATAAATTTCACCTTCAATACTTCCAACTAAATTTGGTTTTTGATTTACACAAGGTTTGTAATATTCTTTTGTGTAACAAAGATATTCTATCTTATCTCCCTTGTATGCAATATAATTTTCTGGTGCAAAACTTCCACCAGTAACACCTAATTTGTCGATGCTGTTTTTCAAATCTGTTGCAAGACAATCTTGAAGAAATTGAGATGGATTTTTAGTTTCAAGTCCCAAACTGCTTTTTATCGACGGATAAAATAAATAAATAAAGATTCCAATAATAACAATAACTATAGCAACAATTATAAAAATAGTCACTTGAGCTTTTTTCTTTCGAAAAAAGTCAACGTGATGATCTGTCTGCAGATCTTTCCCCTGTCCTGATTTTCCAAAAATATTTTTCCCCTCTTTTTCCATTTTGAATTGAAATTACATCAAACTTTTTACGTTTTATAAAGCCAAAACCTGTTTATAAATATTACTTTGATTTTAAAGAAATATTTATCTTGGGGATTTACCAAAAAATCTACCTACTAAATATCATTTCAGTAATGTTTATCTTGGAGATTTGGAAATTTTTTCATGACTTTAAAATTGAACAAATCTACCTACTAAATATTACTTTGATTTTAAAGAAATATTTATTGGAGTAATTTTGAAATCTTCTTATCTAAAATTCGTTCCCTTAACTATCATCGCGCATCCACTATTTGCATTTCTAAACGGATCTTCACATTTAATGTAATAAGTTTTGTCTGAATTAAAACTGAATGGATGTGAACTAACATAAGTTCCATCAATCTTTTCAACTTGTTCTGGAATAAAACTACAGCTCGGCAAAGTTGAATTATCATAATAACAAATTGCTATTTCATCCGTCGTGAGAACAAGACTTGAACCTTCTTTTGAAACTCTTGTAATTAACGGTGCAGTTCTGTCAACTTCAATATTAAATTGTATCTGATTCGTCGCTGAATTTCCGCCGTCATCTTTGCAATTAAATCTCATTACATGACTTCCCGAACGCAAAGTAGAATAATCAAAATCTAAATTATGCGTCGATAAAGGATTATCCAAAAATGCTATATTTTCCATATTATCAAAAGTCCAATTACAACTTGATAATCCGTCGTCGTTTAGTCCACCAGTTGTGCTAATTGAAAAAGAAATTTTGTTCGTTCCTTCACCAAAAGATTTCTTAAAAGTTTGTCCGTCCGTCGGTGTTACTGAACTTATTTTTAATTTCGCTTTTGATTTTATAAAGGTGTGAGATTCTTCTTCACTATCTACATTAATATTTCCTGAAGTATCTTTGCATTTTACATAAACTATTTTTTGTTCAGGCATATTCAAACTTCCGACGGTGGTTTCACAAAAATAATTAATTGTGTCTGGGCTGTAAGGTATGCATGTGCTAAAAGTATTTATCATCTGTTCATATGGTGTGCTTTGTGAAAAAGAATATTTGCATTCTGCTAAAACCTCGTCGGCAAAAACTTTTAATTTTCCTTCATTTGAATTAAATGGGATAAAAGTTTCAGTTGTTTCAAAATATATTCTCGGCGACAAAGTGTCTGGAGTTTTTCTCACTTTGAAAATAAATTTGTAAGGTTCCGTAGAAGGATTTCCACAGACATCCGAGCATTGAATATTTGCAGTAAAAGTTTCTCCATCCGAAAGCCAATCTAGGTCATCTGCGTCGGGCATCGTTAAAGTTAAATTAAACTTAGTTGGGTCTAATCTTGGAATTACTATTGAATCCGTCGGGATTTCTGCGCCAACTATCGGCGTTTTGCTCCACCAACATTCAGCATATTCTTTTGTATTAAATATAATTTCAATTTGCTGATTTTCATTAATTTTGTTTGGTATTGCTTTGTCCCAAATGTTTCTTTCTCTTCCATTTTCTGATGAATCAAATCCTTCAGATAATTCAACACTTGTTATTTCTGTATTTGTAATTTCATTTTTTGAACATTGTGCACTATCATAACAAAACTGAACATCACTAAAAACTGTTTCACCAAAAGAATCTGTATCTGGTGTTTTTATTTCACAAGTGCTTCCAAGCGATTTGCATTTGTATTCGGTACATGGCAAGAAATCATTATTACACAATTCACATTTATCTCCACCCAACGGTGCTTTCCAAGTATTACATGAATAAAATATCATTCCTGACGGAAAACTATTTGTTTTTTCACCAGTTTCAATTTCACAACTCTTACAACTTTCACAGTTCCCCTCATTTCCACAGTCTTCGCAATCTTCACATTTTGTTCCTCGAATACCTCCCCCACAATTATTACAATTATTACACTTTACTTCTGATGCAAAAAATCCACTTGTGCAATCCTCACAACTCTTACAACTTTCACCTAAAAATCCACCACTTACAGAATAACCAACAATTATGGGATATCCCTTATAATCTCCTGGAACTTTTTGTCCATTTACTGAATCTGAAAAATTTATTGCCTCTTTTGTGGTGTGCGAATTGTAATCTATTTCATCATAAACAAAATTTGTTTTTTCTTCGGATAATGGAATATAATTAGTATAATTTCTTCCGTCTATCTCACTAAAAAAATTGAACGTGCCTCTTTCATAATTATTCATTGCTTCTTCCTGACTGCCGTAATCTCCAAGGTAATTGATATAATCGCCACAATCTCCGAGAGAAGTGCAATAATTATTTCTTGTTACTGCCCACTTCACGAATGGTTCCGAATAACCAACACCCATCCTATCAACATAATCCCCCCCAAGAATTAATGAACCGTCTTCATTTGGTCCACCCTCTTTTTTTCCACAACTTTGTTGTTCAGTTAGCAAATCTTCATTCCAAAAACTTTTTCCCATCGGATACGCGGCAGTACATAATCCCTGAATCATTGTGCAAAGCGGGTTTTGAGAACAAGCAGTTATTTTTTCTTCGCTGGTAGTTAATTTATTTATTGCCTGACATTCTAATAATGAATTAGTATTATCAATCATACTCGCCTGCGTTCTTCCATTATTGTATTCAACTTCATGACAAATATAATCTCTCATAGTGGAATGTTCGTCAATAACGACTTCCCCCTTGTCACATCTTGCTAAATAATGCTCGCTTCCGACGGTGTCTTTTGCTTTTCCAACGAAGCCATCAAACAAACACCATTCTTCTTGATTTTTTTTAAGCCCAGTTTCTCCACCATTAAGTTGCGCGTCTGGACAATCAACTTTCTTGCAATAATAATCTCCTGCTTTAACTTTATTTGAACTTCCTGAGAATGGAGAGCATATATTTGAATCTGGGTAATTACATTTCCCGCAATCTCCTCCTTGATTACAACCACTTCCGCTTTCTTTTTCAGGAGTCATTATTCTTCCAGTATTATTGCTTTCTATTTTTTTCTGGGGCGTGTTTCCAAGATAAATATTTTCTTTCTGCTCACATGAATCATACCAATAAACATTATATTCTCCACCTTCCTGATTTCCACAACTAATTTTTTCTTGTGCTCGGCATCCAGTTTCACTTTCATGCTTTGAACATAAATCTCCTTTGTAAAAAGTTCCGTCGACACATTCAGCTTCGGTGCTTCTTACGCAATTTGAGCCAAAAGTTAAACCAGACTGAACACAAGCACCTTGTTCAATAGAAGCATATTTACAAGTCGTTTCATCTTTTTCTGTGTTGAATAAAACATTTACACTTTGTCCTTCCGACGCCGCGAGACATTGATTCTGCGTCATCATTCTCATATTTCTTCCCAAACTTTCACAACATCCTAAAACACATCTTTGGTCTCCGTCGGCAACAACCTCTCCACCATTTTCTTCACAAAGTTTTTTCGGAGTTGAAGGACTACATTCTCCTCTCGAAGAATCATAACAAGTTATCAATCCACAATATTCCGGATACGCATCACACGTCGGAGAAACCGAATCAAAAAAAGAATTTATTGCACACTCTTGTGCTGAACTTGCTGGCTGACACCATCCACCATTGAGCTTAAGTTTTACGCAACAACCTTGTGCACTTGCAAAGCTTACTAAAAATATTCCTGCGATTAAAAAGAAAATTAATTTTTTCATTTTAACATCCACTTCCCTTGCCCCTAATTGCAAATCTAAAAAATTGATTATTGCCTTCAATCCTTGTTGTATAAATTTCAGTCCCATCTTCAGCTTGGAAAAAATCAATATTTTCTTGAGGATGTGCCATAGAATAGTCTGCAATATCAAATCTACAACTTGCAGTTTTTGCATTAACAATTCGCACCGCGATTTCAACAAGCTTCAAAATTTTATTCTGTACCTCGCCTTTCAAATCAGTTAAAATTCTACTCTCACCTGTTTTTGTGATTCTAATTTTTTTATTAAAATTTACCACAATTTTATTTTCATCCATTTTTATTTCAGTCTCACCATTTTCTAAAATTTCAGTTTGGTATCCAGCACTTCTGTAACTTTTTTCCAAACCGGAAAAACAATCTTGTGCACTGCCCTGAATTTCTTTTTTTATTTCTTCTTCAACATGAGAAACCAGCATC
>JAGVXJ010000005.1 GCA_018303895.1 Candidatus Pacearchaeota archaeon | reverse complement strand
ATTTTCACTGCAAGCCGACTGTCTAATCCTCCGGAAAACAGGACAACGCATTTTTTATTCGTCATGAATAAATATAAAACAAGAACTATAAAAAACTATTTGGTCTTTTTATTTTTAGAAGAATTTGTTTTTCCCTCTTTGGAAACCTCTTCCTTGAAAATTTTCTTAACTTCTTTCTCAGAAACATTTTCTTTTTTCGAGAAAAGATTTGAAATCTTAAAGCCAACAACAAAAAACTTCAAAACAATTCCGAGGACTAAACATATCAATCCCAAAATTAAACTTACTAGAAAAACAAAATGAGCTTCTGTGAAAAGGAAAGAAAAAAATTGAAGGAAAACTTTGTCTGCAAAAGAGGAGATTAAACTTTCTAATTTCAAGAAAGGCAACGAAGCAATTACAAGCAGACCACCGACAATAAAAGGCAAATTTGTTTTGGATTCAATTAAAAAGAACATTGCGACTAGAAGAATTAATGAAAGGAAAAGAGCGTAATAAAATTTTCCTGAGAAGTAACTTCTTGTTTTTTCTGACACGAGAAAAAATGGTTTTCCATTTTCTTCTTCAAAGCAATCAAGAAAATCACAATCGTATTCGTCGTAATAAACACTTTCAACAAAATTATTTACTGCTTCATCAACAATTGCGTCACTTCCGTTTTGAATTGCTCCGCACGAAATGCTAATGGTCTCTTCTCCCTCCTTGAATACAAACTCAGAATTATTTTTGCAGTAAATCTGAATTTCCGGTAATTTATCATCGATAATCTGCGAAAGCCCGATTTCTTCTTCCAAAACATTTTTCACAACAGGCACTAATTCGCTTTGAATGTTTTCATATTTCAGCGAACTGCTGATTGTGAATAAACTATTTACTAATAATAAAGATATAAAAAACAAAACACTGATAATGACAAACAAACCACCCCTTATAAATCCCATAAATATACGAAATCAAAAAACCTTAAAAATGTTTGTAATCCATTTTTATTGCGGATTTAAATTCTCCCCTAAATAATCTCCAGTTTTTTCTTCCCGCGAATAACCAACTTCTGATTTTTCACTTTTGTTTTGATTTCTCTGTCAAGCGTTGCGACAATTGTCTTCGGATTTTTTTCTGCGAATTTAATTATCAATTTGTCAACATGCCCTTTTCCTAAATCAATTTCTTCAAAAGAATTTTTTTCCAGAATTTTCAAAGCCAATTTGGAATCAAAGTTTCCCAATCGTTTAATTTCATTTAAAACTTGTTTTGGAATTATTATTTTTTCTCCCAAAAGTTCTTCAAAAAAATCAATCTTGTTTCTAACTGCGGACAAAATAAAACTCGTGTCGAAAATTATTTGTTTCATTTTTCTTTTAAGGCAAGTTCAGCTAATTTAATTGCGCCCTGTTTTGATTTCGCTCCCACAATGAATAAATTTTTGTGACAAAAAATTGCGTCTTCAACCCCTGTAATTTCTGCCAATTTTTCATTTTCCAATCCAGCCCATTTTTTAGGAAGATCTTTTCTATTTTCAAAACTTCCTGAAGATTTGGAGATTACCCAAACATCCCAAAAGCCACCTGAATTTGGGGTCACGACAAATTTGAATTTTGTTTTTTCCGAGAGATAATTTCCCCAAGGAACATTTTCTTCTAAAACAAGATAATTCTTATTTTTTGATTTTGAAATTGCTTTCTTGATTAATTCCTCAGATTCCTCAATTGAATTCGCAATCAGGATTTCGCGCTTCAACAAACCAATTGCAAATTCAACAGCTTCTTCAAATGCCTTATCATAATTTTCTCTGGATTTTTTATTCCAAACAGGCAGAAAAGAACTTGTGACCTGCCCAATATAATAATTTGGAATTATCTCTTTAAGAGCAATCTGAACTCCAGAATCAAGTGCATCAATCGGCTGAATTAATTTTTCATCAATGCAATCAAATGCTCTTTGTGATTTTGTCAATTTTTTTCCAAAGTGTTTCCAAACCAAACCCGCTGAAGCATAGGGAATTTTATTTTTTCTCTTTTCAGCGAAGCTGTTTTGATGATGATCAAAATCGCCCGTCGGGAAATTGTACTTTTGTCCAACATCAACTCTAAAATTAGATTTTGAAAATTCTTCAGGATTTCTCGTGCGAATAATTTTTGTCTTGGGAAAAACCTGCTTCAGAATCGCGACTGCAAAAACCTCGTCAGTATGAAACTTGCCGTCATGCGTTGCGATTGTTTTCATATTTTATTTAAGAATTATTAATATAAAAAGTTAACATTTATTAACTATATTTCTTTTTATAAATTATGCAGGAAAAAGAGAACATCCTTAAAATTTTTGAAGAAACAAAAGAGGCGATGAAAACGCGGGATTCTCTTAAGATTAAACAATTGAGCGACCAGACGAACAACACAGCGTCGATAACGCAAGACCCCGATAATATCATCGTTGCAGTTATAATTTATTCATTAAGCAAAATAATCGAAAGGCCAAGTTACAGAAATTATTCAGGATGGGAAAATTTTTACAAAACAATTGTCTCTTCAATTGACAATTCAATAAAAGCTCTAAAAAAAGACGACGACAAAAAATTAAAAGAGAATTTGGAATTAATCAGAAAAACTATCGACAAATTATCTGGAAACTTAAAAAGATATATTCAGGATGTTTTTAGAAAAGCGAGCATAAACAAGGCGTCAAAAATTTACGAACACGGAATTTCCATGGAAAAAACAGCAAGTTTGCTCGGCATTTCAATGTTTGAACTCGCGAATTACGCGGGGCAGACAGACGCTTCAGATATTCCAATGAACAAAACAATGGACGTGAAATCAAGAATTAAACTTGCGATGAATATGTTCAAATGAAAGCAATAATATTTGACTCTGGTTCATTAATCAGTTTGTCTATGAATGGCTTGCTCCCAGAATTAAAAAAATTAAAAAGTTTCTTCGACGGAAAATTCATTATCACCGAGGAGGTTAAACGAGAAATTATAGACAAACCGCTTACAATAAAAAGATTTGAATTGGAAGCATTAAGACTAAGGCAACTGCTCAATGAAGGCGTGCTTGAACTTCCGATTTCACTGGGGATTAAAAAAGAAGAATTGTCTAAAAAAACAGAAGAAATCAGCGATATTGCAAACAGAACTTTTACTGCAAAAGGAAAAGAAATTCACTTAATTGATTCTGGTGAAACATCTTGTTTAGCATTGAGTAGAATTCTAAACGAAAAAAAAATAAATAATGTGATTGCCGTCGACGAAAGAACAACAAGGATGCTCGGAGAAAAACCGGAAAATTTGCAGAATCTGCTCCAGAAAAAAATGCATACTCAGATAAAATTCAATCGCGAAAATTTCAAATTTTTTGATGGCTTGAAATTTATTCGTTCAGCTGAACTCGTTTATGTTATGCATAAAAAAGGCGTTATCCAATTAGACGGAGAAACAACTTTAGACGCTTTGCTTTGGGCAGTCAAACTCAACGGCTGTTCAATTTCCGAGGACGAAATTCAGGAAATAAAAAAGATTAAGTGAAAAGGTTTTCAAAATAAAAACATTATTAAACTAAATTTTATTAAAATAAATATGGTGAAAGTAGATCAAAAAAAATGCATCGGATGCGGAGCGTGTGTTTCAATTTGCCCAGAGGTTTTTGAACTTAACGAAGACGGAAAAGCAAAAGTTAAAGCGCAAAAAAACATTCCTTGCGTGAAAGAGGCAATTGATTCATGTCCTGTTGAAGCAATCATCAAATAAACAAAAGTTTAAAAATACAAAGTTTTCTTGATAGTTATGACAACCGCAGGAATACATTTCCAACACATAACTGATGAAGGACAGGTCTTAGAAAAAATACTTTCAAGAGACAAACCATTCTTCGCATACATTGTTCCAAATTTATTAGACAAAGAAATGACATTTGAAAGCGGGGGAGAAATTTACGAACGACTTCATTCTAAAGAAAATTATTATCTTGATTGGTTTAATGAAGCAATGAAAGAAAACAAAAATAATCCTAATATGAGGGGGGTTCAGGAAGGATACAGGCATTGCTGTGAAAGATGCTTTGACGCAGGAAGAGACCCCTATCATGAACATGTTTGTCTCGACGGAGTTTCTCAAAATTTTGAAGAACAAATTGGGGTAATACGAAAAGGTAAATCTTTAATCAAGGATAAGACAGGCGTAACCCCCTGGGCATACTGCCCGCCAAATCATTTATTTGATTTAAACACAACTGAATCTGCAATAGCAAGCGGATTCGAAAAGTTCATTATCAGAAATGCATTTGATTATATTGGATTAAATGTAAAAATTCCTGCTTATGGAGAGTACATAATCAAAATGATTCCCGAATCAAAATTGGGACAAGGAAAAAAATCCCCGATAATTGCAACTTATTATGATTCATTAGTCAATGGGCAATTGGATGATTTTATGAAAATCCTCGACAATTCTTCGTTTTGTTCTCCAATTAGAAGAAAACCAACAATAAAAATTTGGGCAAATAATAAATTATTAATTCAGGCAAAAAAGTTTAGAGAACGGAAGAGAAGATAACTTTTTATAAAGATAAATTGTCTTATTATCATGTGGGTGAAAAAGATAAGACCGGATGATTATTTAAAAAGATTTATTGGGTTCTGCCGTGATGAATATAAAGAGGAACTAATCGCAATCGGAATTTTTGGTTCATATACTTTAGGATATTTTAATAAAAATAAAAGTGATTATGACGTTTTTGTTATTTTCAAAAACAAAACTCCAAAAGGCGAGATAAAAATAAAAAAGAAATTCCCAAAAATAAGTTTGCACCATTTTTGCACAAGAGAAGAACTTGCAAATAAGATTTACCTCGGGCATTTTACAATTTTTATAACGCTCTTAACGAGCGCCCGAATGCTTTATTTCACCAAAGAATATAAAAAATTCCTAAAGGAAATAAAGAAAACAGACTTCCTTGAAAGATTAGTGAACACCGCAGTTATACAAGCAAAAACAAAATTTGAATTAAAATCTTTAGAAAAAATAAAAGGATATAACGCTGCAAAATGGGCTCTTCCGTCGATTAGAAAACGGTTGCAATTTTTAGCTTATATCAGAAAAAGGAAACTAATCTGGAATTTAAAAAGAGTTATCAGAATAAATAAAGATTTGCTTAATAAAGAGGAGAGGAAATTTATCTTGAACTTAGGCAAAAGAGTAAAAAAAAGAAAAGATTCATTCTCAAAATTAGACCGAGAAATTTCAGTAGAATTAATTAAAAAATTAAATCATGAAATAGTATTCAAAGAATTAACAAACCCTTAGTTCAATTTCTCAAAAATCTCATTTAACTTAATCTCAAAAAGCGCGACAGGCATTTTTATTTTCCAGTTTCTTAAAATCTTTGGATGAATTTCTCCGAGATAACCAATAGTTTTTTTGTCAAGTTTCAACTCTGCGACTCTGCCGTCGATAAAATAATTTAGCGAATTCTCTGTCTCATTAAATTCAATTTCCAACCCAAGCATTCGGAATAAATATTCAACAACCTGCTTAAGTTCTGTGAAATTTCCTGGCGTAATCGCCCCGGCAAGTTTTTCCTCCTCGGAAATTTCTTTTTTCTTTGTGAAAACTTTCCCTGTCTCAAAAATTCTCTGCGGATATTCTGAATCAGTATTCTCTGAAATTATCTTCAGCAAATAATGCGTCAAGTCCTTTCTAAGAATAGTATAATCTGTTTTCGACTCTTCAATTTCTATAAACTCTTTTTCCTGCTTTTCCGGAACATCCATTTTTTGAAACTGGTCATTTCGGGTAGTCAGATGAAAACTGGATGTCTCCAAAAAATTAAGCCCGACGAAAATGTCTGCGATTTTTCTTTTAATTGTCTCCCGGGAATTTTCTTCACCGATAGTGGAAATCGACGGAATTTCTGGGATAATATTTTCATAACCATATGCAATTGCAATATCCTCAATTAAATCAACCTCATGCAAAACATCATTCCTCCACGACGGAACTTCAACTTCTCCTTTTGAATAATTATATCCCATTCGCTCAATTAATTGCTTAATATTTTTTTCATCCAGATTCAAACCAAGAACTTTATTTGCATTTCCAATAGATAATTTCATTTTTCTAGAATTCAAATCCGGAGCGATTTTTTTTGATTTGTATTTCAATTCCATCTGATAAATTTTCCCGCCCATATCTGCGAGAGTCGTGACGAGAATATTCAAGCATTTTTCCAAGCTATCAAAATCAAAACCAGAACACTCAACAAAAACATCTTTTGTGTCTTCAGTTATTTTTCCGGTTTTTTGGGAATTAATTATCGGGGGCATGCTTAAGAAATTGTCATCGGCATCTTTGAAAACTGGGAACTTTACTTTCCCCGCAAGCAAGTGCGCGTATTCTTTTCCTGCCGGATGGCGTTGCAGAATTTCCAAACCAGACATTTCTCTATCGGTCTCAAGAGGAACAAATTTTATTCTGTCGGGTTCAATCGCCTTGAATGTTATTGGAAGAGTAATTTTTTCAAGAGGATAAATTCCAATCGCAAGTTTTTTTCTTTTTCTTCCCATTGTTAAATGCAATTTTTCCTGAACTTCAATTATTTCTTTGATTTTGTCGTCGTCGAATTTCAATCCCTTCACAATCGCGCAAGCCGTGAACGGGCGAATATCACTAACAGAATTATCTATCATGACAGAATAATTTTTTTCAGGGGGATTTACTTTGTATTTTATCAAACCGGTTTTCTTTCCCAAAAAACCAAGAAACGCTCTCTTAAATCCTTGATAAGAAAGCAAGTCTGGACGATTTGGAAAAACTTCAAGTTGAATTATCTCGTCTCCAATATCTTCAATCGGTGTCCCAAACATCGCGATTTTATTCTGCATTTTTTCATCAAATTTTCCAATTTCTTTTTCAAAAAGTTTTTTGTTTATATTTAAGATAGCCATTTTATTTTTTTATTTTCTCAGCAATTTTTTTTAATTCTTCAATGGATTTCTGAGGACCTAATTGTGTTGAAATATATCCTTCATACCTATCAAAATAAATTTTGTCCTTTGCCCACATTTCCTTGAATTTCTCATCCAGCCCATGAATGGGGTATAATTTTATGTGAACATGATTAATTCCCAAACCTTCCATTACAATTGCAACTCTCTTGACTTTTAATTTTTTTTCTAAAATTTTAACAACTTTTTTTGCAGCAATCATTAAATCATTGTAATCCTCGTCTGGCATGTCAGTAGCATCGCTGTCATAATGTTCTTTTGTCAAAACCAAAGTTACTCCTTCGGTATTTGGATTAATATCTAAAAGAGCGACGTGCTTTTCATCTTCCCAAATTTTTACGCACGGAATTTCTTCCTTCACAATTTTACAAAAAATGCAATCGTTCATTTTCTAAAATTCCTCGTTGGTGCATTTAATTTTTTTCTCATCATTATCATAAACACCTTTGCATTTTTCATAATCCAACAAAATTTTTTCTTCAAATTCCTTACCCAAATCAATTCCTTCTTTATTTGCAATTGCTAAGATTGTAAAAATTATATCAGATAATTCTTTTTCAACATCCCTGCCATCCCCTTCAAACTTTGCTTTTTTCCCGCCGTGTTTTATATTCATTGCCCTAGATAATTCTCCAACTTCTTCGACGAGTCTTGCAAGCATTGAAAGCGGTTCCCAATATCCGCCATAATGATTAATTAAATCATCTACCTTATCTTGCGCTTCTTCAATTTTCATCTCATCCAAAATTTCATCTGTCTCAATTTAGTTAAATCATTTTTGTAAAGTTCTCTTAAATCTTTTATTGAATAATAATCCATCAAAATTCTATCAAAACCAGGACCCCATGCCAAAACAGGGATGTGTTTTCCCATCAACGGAATCGTAACTTCTGGGCGAATCATTCCAGCTCCACCGAGTTCAAGCCAAACTTTTTATTCAGGATGAAAAATATCTATTTCAACGCTCGGTTCAGTGTAAGCAAAATAAGCTGGACGGAATCTGATTTTTTCATAGCCCATTTTCTGAAAAAATTGTTTCAGATATCCGAGCAAATGCCTGAAATTTGCATTTTCATCGACGACAATTCCTTCTGTCTGATTAAATTCAAAACCATGACTCCAATCAACTGTTTCATTTCTGAAATTTTTTCCAAGCGCGAAAAATTTAGCAGGAAGATTTTTTTCTTTCAATGTCGCTAAGGTCTGCGCAGACAAACAAGTTGTGTGCGTTCGCAAAACAATTTTCTTTGCTTCTTCATCATTCCAGGAATATCCCCATCCCGTGCTTCCATCAATACCTGATTCGTGACTTTTCTTCACGGCATTCACAATTTTTTTGTCAGGCAATTCTGCTTTCTCATTTATAAAAAATGTGTCTTGCATTTCTCGAACAGGATGATCCTGCGGAGTAAACAAAGCATCAAAAACCCAGAAAGAACTTTGAATTACATCTCCAGTCATTTCCTTGAAACCCATGTCCATCCAAACTCTCCTCGCATAATCAGATGCCTGATTTACAAAATGCCTCTT
>JAGVXJ010000004.1 GCA_018303895.1 Candidatus Pacearchaeota archaeon | reverse complement strand
GTCTAATTCTTCTGGAATGTCTTGTTGATAATCTATTGAGATGATGCTTGTGCCTGGGACTTTGTCAGCTAATGAAAACAGATTTCTTCGAATTGTATTCCGAGTAACTTCTACAACCATCGAAATTATTCGCTCGATTTTTCCTTCTTCAACTTCTTTGGAAGTCTTGACTAAATCATAAATTTGGTATACCATTAATCTTTCTTTTATAGGATGTTTTTAAACTTTTTTTAATCTTGATAAGAATAAATTTCATTGATTTTGTCCCAGTTTATTATATTAAAGAAAGCTTCAATGTAATCGGCTCTTTTGTTTTGATATTTCAAATAATAAGCGTGTTCCCAAACATCGATGGTGATTAGCGGTTTCATACCTTGACTAAATAATAAGCGTGTTCCCAAACATCGATGGTGATTAGCGGTTTCATACCTTGACTTATCGGTGAATCCTGATTTTTTGTCTGGATAATTTCTAATTCTTTATTTTTGTTTAGAACCAGCCAAGTCCAGCCACTTCCAAAAAGGCCAAGAGCAGATTTCGTAAAATTTTCTTTGAACTTTTCATAACTTCCGAATTTTTTTTCAATTGCTTTTGAAATTTTTCCGGAAAATTTTGTGTCTTTTTTTAGAATTTGCCAAAAGAAAGAATGATTAAAATGTCCGCCACCAAAATTTATAATTGACTGTCTGATTTCTTCCGGAATTTCTTTTAAATTTTTTAATAAATCTTCAACCTTTTTCTCTTGTAAATCGGGATAATCTTGAAGAGTTTCATTTAATTTATTGACGTATGCCTGATGATGTTTGGAATAATGAATTTCAACAGTTTTCGAGTCCATAAATGGTTCTAAAGAAGTATAGGGATATTCTAATTTTGGAAGTTCGTAGGTCATCTAACTATTATTCAATTTACAATTTAAATATCTTGTGAATTAAAATATTTATTGATTTGGCACATAGAATCCAATTTTCAAAATTTTGATTGGTTTTTCCTGAAAAGAATAGCCGATAATTTTGTGTTTATTCGCAATTGCAATATCTTTTAGAACATCTCTGTAATTACCTTGAAGATTTTCAATAACTTGTGGCGTTCCTTCTCTTACCATTTTTGCTTCTGCTACTTCTGATTCTGTGCATAATTCTTCTGCATCTTCTAATCTTACAAGGCGATGAATTGGGTTTCCTCTTAGTTCCATTTTGGTTTCAAGTAAATTTCGTTTTTAAAGGTTTCTGGAAAATTAGTTTTTCCGACGAGAAAAATAAAATTCTAACAATTTTTAAAAATTTTGGTTTTAAAATTCCCACTCCAAGCCCGGACTTCGTCTGAGACCCACCATTTAATCTTTGAATTTCCAAGGTGTTAGTAAAACCAAAATTCTTTCTGTGACATCAGTTTTTAAAAATGGATATTTTTTTTTCCATAGGAGTCGGATAAAAACTTTTTTAATATTAAATACTCTTCATTGATTATTGGGCTTGAGTATTCTTTTCCATTTATCATTGAATCAAATGTTTCTGCAATAACTTCCGTAGCTAAATTTTTTTCAACAGGTATCCCTGATGTTAACTCGTTTAACATTTCTTCCAAATTTTTTATTTCTCCTGTTATCTCTTTTGTTTTCTTTTTTGAGCGAAATTTTTTCAATTCTTCTCTTGCTGTTTCTATCTTTTTTTCAGCTTCGACAATTCCTCTCTTAAGAAATATAATATTATCTGCATATTCAGAAACATAAACCTGGTTGGGATTATTTGGGTCCGAAAAAGAATCATCCGACGGAGAAATCTCAAATCTTAATTCTGGGTTGGGGTCGTATTTTTGAATCAAAACTGAAAATTGTTTTGAAAGTTCTTGAATAGATTCCAGGAAGTTAGCGTCTCTTGTAAGTATATGACCCATTTCGTGAGTGAGAGTATGTTTTAGAACATCTTCATCTGTTATTTTTGATTTTTTATTTACATAAACTTCAATTTCCTGGCATTGAGTATATTTCTCTTCAGAATCAGTAATAATAAACTTATAATTGCAACCCACTGCTTTTGCAAATGGTTCGGAATTTTTTTCTTCTAATTGTTCTTTAGTTATTTTAATTTCTCTATCCCTATTTTTTCTATAATCAACTTTTTTTATTATACTCTCAAAAGTCTCTCCGATAATTTTTAATTCTGAATCCGAGAAATTGGGGTCAATTTTCAAGTGATATTCTGTTTCTATTTTTTCCCTGTAACTCCCAGTTTTTTCTGAAATTGCCGAAGAAATTTGTGATTCAAAAACAAACGCTTTTTCTTTATTACACGAAGAACTAATCAAAACCAAATGAACTAACAAGGTTAATAATTTTTTCTTGAGAGACATTAATCCATAAGGATAGAAGAGTTTTTATTGATTATTGTCTTATTTGGATATTAAACAAAAGTATTCTTCCTGAGCTTTCGAAAATTCTTGATTCTTTATTCTTATTGCGAAGTATGGTTCTTTCCAAATAAAAAACAAAACAATTTCTCCGTAAATTACCATCGTTACTTCTGCGTTCAGTCCTTTTTCTAGATAGTGATATTTTCCTTTTAGGGTTTTTACAAATTTCTCGTCTTTGTTTACAATTGCTTCCTCAGAAATTTTGTTTGCATTGATTTGAACTATTCCTTGCTCGTTAAAATACTCTAAAATCTCTTCGTATTTTTTCTTTATACCGATAACTTTGTAATTCTTTTTTGAGTTCAACAAATCTCTAAAAACAGTTTTTAATCCTTCAAGTCCAATGAATAATTCGCATCCAACTTCATCTTTTTCTTTGTTTTCAAGTTCTTTTAATTTTTCTGAAACAGCTTCGAGGGAATTTATTTTATCTTGAAAATGCAAAAGTAAATCAGTAACTGAAATCGCCTTGAAATAGGTTGAATTATTTTTCTTCATGCTCGAAACAAATCCTTCATGCATCAGTTTATTCAGCAAATCATATATTGTTGTTCGGTCAATTTTTGTCGCCTTCGAAATTTCCAAAGCAGTTTCTGAATTACTTTTTATCAATGTCAAATAAATTTTTACTTCTCGTTTTTCAAATCCTAAATCTTCAAGAGTTTTTTGTATCTCATCCATTCTTCTTTTAATTCTTGGGATGTTATAAATGTTGTGGAAAAGGCACAACAGAGGTTTATATATCAAAGAAAGAAAACGGAAATATGAAAACAGTAGAATCGGGACTTGTGTATTCAGTTGTTTATAATTTTCGAGAACATTATGGTTCAGATTACGGCATCCAAAAAAAATCGGATTTGAAAAAGGGATATCATTCGAGCCCAGAGGGTCCACCTTATAATCTAGGGGTAGTTTATCATTCGAATCTAAAAGATAAACCTCGAATAATTGCAGTAAAACCTTTTGCACTCGATTCTCTTTTGTGGGTTAAAGGTCAAGGATTATATTATGCAGATAATCATACAATTAGGAAGTTTGTGGATGGAGAAAATGATGAATGGATTGGAACTGGAAGAGATCTTCATGTTAATTGTTTAGCATGGATTCCGGATTATGGGTTATGTTGCGGTACACATGATGGAGAAATTTTAAGATGTACTAATGAAAATAACGAATGGTGTGGAGAATCGTTAATCACAAAAAGAGCAGGAAGTATTATGTCTTTAATTTGGATTCCAGAACAAGGATTATTCGACGCTGGATCAGATGTGAAGTATAATCAAATTAGAAAATGTCTTGATAAGGGTAAAAATAAAGTTGACGAGTTAATAGCAGAAAGAGTTGAGAACAAAGAGAAAATTGATCCGCTTCCGACATTGCACTGGATTCCAGAAGTTGGATTGATTGATAAAGGGGAGGGGCACTATGACCGAAGCTATGATTTGGTGAGATATTTAAATCAAGATGGAAATAAATGCAATGAATTAATTGCTATAAAAGACAAAAAACTTTTCTTTGTTGATAAAAAAAGCCATCCTTCTTGTACTTTATTTCGTTTAAATTATGAATTGTTAGGGACTAGAAGTATTATGGCTTTTGCATCGGTGCCAAAATTAGGATTATTATTTACAGACCACAAAAATGGAATTTACAAATTACTAGACGATAAAGGAAACTTAGACAAAAGTAGTAAACCTATTATTAACACGTGGCCTCACGAAGTAAGTTCTATGGCTTGGATAAATAAAAAATGACAAATGAAAAATCTCCGAAGGAAAAAGATGAAAAAATTATTTTATTAGAAAAAGATTTATTAAAATTTCAGGGGAGAACTGAATTTGAACGAAAAAGATTTGGCGAATATTTACAGATGTATCAAAATTGTGCAAAAGATTTACATTGGATAATTAATAATAAATGTGAGGGAAATAACCCTTTTGAAAATTACGGACAAATAGAAATTGGGATTGCTTTGTTGTGGAAAGCTTATGAAAGAGTTAGAAAAGAAGCTGAAGAAAAATTTGTTTAAATTTATTTTCCTCGATGCATTCCGGCATTTACCGAAGGACGATTTTTGTTCATTGGAGACTTGTTTCTCAATCCTCTTGATTTCTTTCCTGCACTTGTCAATCCTCTGAAAACTCTTCCCCTGTTTTCTGGCTTGCAAATCCAATTTATTGTTCTATCAGATATTATTTCTGGTCTTTCTGGATCAATCATAATTATTTCAAAAAAGTAATTTTCTCCGTCGGTACCAACCCAGTATGAATTCAAAACTTCAAGATTTGTTAATTTTTTTGCTGCTCTTTGTTCAGCTATCCATTGATAATTTACCTTTAGATTTTTGTTGATATGCATTCTCTTTCCTCTTCTTCCTTTATTAGGTCTTGGTCGTTTGTGTCCTCCTCTTTTTAATTTGACTCTTACGACGACGAAACCTTTTTTGTCTTTGTATCCGAGAATTCTTGCTCTATCTAATCTTAATGGTTTTTCTACCTTAACAATTGAACCTTCTTTTCTCCATTCAGTCATTCTTTCTCGAAGGATTTTTGCGTCCGGTTTTTTCCATGCTTGTTTGATATAATGATACATTCCTTTTGCCATAAATAATTATTGAGAAGTTGGTTTTTAAAGGTTTCTCGGGGGCGGTTTTATCAAATAGAAAAATGATAGACTAAAAACTTTTATAAACGACTTCTCGTTAAGTTTTTTGTTATGAGGCTGTAGCTCAGCCTGGCTAGAGCACCGCTCTGATAATAAAAAGAACCAAGGTTCTTCTTATGACATCTCCTTTTAGGAGGTATTAGAAAGGCGGGGGTCCACGGTTCAAATCCGTGCAGTCTCATATCAGACATTTTTTAATCTTATTTCATTACTCACACAATTCTTTTAAATCCCTTTCTTGTTTTCATAAAATGAAAAATTACACAATTGCCGTAGATTGCGACGACGTTACTGCTGAGTTTGTTCCAGCGCTTATTGAATTTCATAATTATACTTACGGCACAAAATTAAAACGAGAAGATTTTCATTCTTTCAGATTCAATGAAGCTTGGGGCGGAACCCTCGAAGAAGCAATTGAAGAAGTAAAAACTTTTAATAAAACAGAATACTCAAAAAATATTATGCCTGTTCAAAATTCTCAGAAAATTTTGAAATTGTTAAAGTCAAAAGGAAACAAACTCTATGTTTTAACTTCCCGCCATATATCCATGAAAGAAGAAACAGAAAAATTTTATGATAAATTTTTTAAGGGAATATTCAACGGAATTTATTTTTCTGGAAATTCAATAACAAATTATCGTGGAAAATCAAAAGCAGAAATTTGTTCAGAACTCAAAGCTGATTATTTAATTGAAGACATGCGGGAGCATGCAATGGCTTGTGATAAAACTTCGTCGCTGAAAGTTTTGCTTTTTGATGCACCCTGGAATCAGGAAAATGGAATTTCATTCCCTTCAAATGTAATAAGATTTTATAATTGGAGTGAAGTTCTGAGATTAATTCATGGAGAATAATTATCTATATTTCGATTATATTCTGAAGCAAGTCCTACTCCATATCCCGAAGTTCCGAATAGAAATCCCGCAATGTAAGTTATCGGATTTAGCGCAGTCATAATTATATTGCCTGGCAAACTACTTCCTTCGCAAGAAGCACTACAATATCCTAAACCAATTCCTATTGCTATACCGGTTAATGCTCCTACTCTTCGAGGAGTTATTTCTGCATTTAAGACATTTCCAATTCTATAAGGTATTTTTCTTACTTCTTCGTTCAATTTGTTTCTTAAATTTTTCATTTGTTTTTCTCCTACGATTTAATTAGAATTTTATAGAAATATTAGTATTTAAAGTAAGTATGCCTATTTTCTTTACAAAACAACAAGATTTATATAGTTTTTATTCTTTTGTATCAATAATGACAGAAGATTTAAAAATAATCGACGAGAAAGATAGAAAAATTTTGGCTGAATTGGATAAAAATTCTGGAGAAACTGATTCAGATATTGCCAAAAAAGTTCGTTTAAGCAAACAAGTTGTAAATTACAGAATACAAAAATTAGTAGAAAAAGGTATTATTGAAAGATTTTATACTATCATTAATACGGGCAATTTTGGACTTAATTCATTTTATATTTTTTTACAATTTCAAAAATTAAATAAAGAAAAAGAAAAAATTCTCCTAGAGAAAATTAATTCCTTAGATTATGTTGGATGGCTGGTTCATGGAACAGGTAGGTGGGATTGCATCGTTCAAATTTATTCTGGTTCAATTTTTGAATTTAATTCATTTCTAAACAATATTTTGAAAATATGTGGAGAGAATTTGCATGAATATAATTTTACAACTCTTTTAACAGGCGAACATCTTAGTTATAAGTTTATTACTGGTTCCAAGGGTGTAGATAAAATAATCCAAACTGAGAAGAGAGAAAAAATAAAAATAGATGAAATTGATAAGAAAATTTTAAAGGTTTTATCTCAAAATGCCCGTCTATCTTTAGTTGACATTTCCAAAAAATCTAATGTTTCTCTTCACAAGGTAAACTATCATTTGGATAAACTCACTAAAAATAAAATCATTGAAGGATTTAAGCCAAAAATAAATTCAAATAAACTTAATTATGAATGGAATTTGCTATTAATTCAATTTCAGAATATTAATGAAAAAAGAAAAAATGAATTTCTTGAATATTGCAAGAATAATTCTAAAATTTATTATGTTACAACTACCGTCGGAGTTTATAATTTAATGCTGGATATTTATGTAAAAAATGTTGAGGAGTTTCGGGAAGTTCTTTTTGAACTAAAGGAAAAGTTTTCTGATGTAATAAAGATTTATGAGTCGATGATTATCTTCAAAGAATTCAAAATAAACTATTTCCCTGAAAAATTAATTAATCCTTAATTCCAAGTTCTAGAATTAACATTCCGTCTTCTAAACTATAACTGACTACTGGAAGTCCGACGGGAATAATCTTAAAATAGGACTTTGTTTTTCCTATTGCTTTGATTTCTATGCTGTTTGAAAGATGATTTATCGAGATATCTTCTTGAGATTTCACCTCGGGCATTTCAATTTCGTAAATAACTTTATTCGAAAGTCTTCTAACACTTTTTGTTTCAGGTTCTTTTCTTGTGAGCTCTAAAAATTGTTTATTCTGTTCTTTTGTGAAAAGTTTTATTGGAACTGCCTGGGCTTTATTTTTTTGTTTTTGCGAATTTTCTTGCGGCATTGGAATTTGCTGACTGACTTTTATATTTTTTGGGTCAATCTTTTTTCCGTTGATATAAAGTTCAAAATTTCCATTCATTGGCATTTGTTGAGTATTTTTCATTTCTTTGTCAAATTCTTTTTCAAGCATTTTCATTGTGCTATTCAAAACTTTATTGAGAATACCCCCACCCATTGCTCCGAAAAATGGATCTGAAAAATTTTCACTTAAAGAGTCATTTTCTCCAATCATACCTAACTCTTCGTTTGAATTTTTATTACCTCGAACATCTCTTCCACAGTGAGGGCAAAACTCAAATTTTTTACTAATCTTTTTATTGCAATTTTGGCAATTTTTTTTGTTGAACATTTTTTATCAAGATGTTTTTTGTTTAAAAGTCTTTTGAAACTTAATAATTATGAAAACTAATTTCTGATTCATACATTTTTTTATAAAAAACATAATCTGGTAGAATTTCTTTGACTTTGTAAACGAATTTTTCTCCACCAATCCAAAATAAAAACCATCCGGCTGGTTCGGTAATAATTAAAGCGATATTTTTCAGAATTTCTCTACCTGCAAATAAAATTTCTGAATAAACCAAATAAGAAACAAACATCATTACAATTCCTAATCCTATTAGTAATGATCCATTCAATCTTATTTTTTTAACTTCTTTTTGTTTTTCAAGAACGTGTTTTGTGAAATGAGCTTTTAACCTTCTTTTGATTATTACTTCTTCTTTGCTTTCTCTTTTATTTTTTGGAATTAAAAGTCTTAATTCTACTCCACCCTCACCTTCTCTAAGTGCTCTTCTACACTCATCTAAAAAATCTATAGATAATCCTCTTTCAGCACTTGGTCGAGGATCAAAATCAGAAAAAATTTCGTTGTAAGAATCAAGAACAAGACTAATATTTCCTTCTCTTAGCTGCTTTTCTTCACTCTTTTCTTTCATGTGTTTTTAATGATAATATAGTTTATAAATTTCTTGTTATTTATTTTTTTAAGCGTCATTAGTATATCGGTAGTATGAAACCTTCCCAAATAAAAGAAACCTACGGTTTCTCTTATAACGTTTTCCTTAAATTTGGGTCACGCCTGATTGGAAAAAGGTTTAGAGCCGGGTTCGATTCCCGGATGGCGCATGGGTTTCTTTTTAAAAAAATAAAAATTACAAAAATAAAAAATAAATTAAATTTTTATTAATCTTCGTTACTGACTAGAATACTTCGTTCTTCATTTCTCTTTCGGTTTAGCTTTCTACTAAAATCCATCATTTCTGGATAGATTCTTCTAGCCGCGTGTTCTGTAAAACCAAGAGAAACCATAACTTTCAAGTAATCTTGTGAAGTAAGACTTCTTTCTGGATTTGTTCCAA
>JAGVXJ010000003.1 GCA_018303895.1 Candidatus Pacearchaeota archaeon | reverse complement strand
TGAAGAATACTCCAACGACGACGATTGCTGCGAGCAAGCTCCATAAAAGAACGCTTCCAAAGAATATTTTGCTTCCGTCTAAATCTGAAATAGGAATCATATTGAAGAAAGCGTAATAGATGCTGAATCTTGCGAGGTCAGGAACGTTAACAAAATATGCGATAACCCCTAAAGCTAAATTAGCGACAATTCCTGCAGCTGCAATGAGTCCGATGTGGAATTCGCTCATTTCTGAAAAAGTATAAAGTCCGAATCTTTTCGCTGCTCGGTATGTTTTTGCTTTTACGTCGAAGGTTGTGACTGCCAACCAATTCAAATAGCCGAATGAAAATACCTTCAAAAATATTGGAACTAAAATTCCGGCAGGTATTGGTTTTTCAAACTGAGTATATTTTCCAATCCAATATCTTTCCACATTCCAAATCTTGATTTCTACTTCTGAATCAAAATAAAATCCGACGACTTTTTTTGCGATGACGTTTATTCCAATTATTACTAACACAACGACAGCAATATAATAAAATCTTTCCCATGTTGTGACCGCGCTTATGATTAATCCAAGAACTATTGATAATAATAAGACTACACCAATTTCTTTTTGATTTAACATGATATACTCTCGAAACTATTTTTTATAAACATTGTTATTTTTGATATCGGATAATTCTTCCCCGCCCACCTGAGGTAATAATCTAAGGCGTACTCACTCTGTTCGTAGATGAGATGAAATTTTATTTCTAACCATCCCCCATTCTTTTCTACTTTTCCCACTCAACTCGAACCCCCGATTTGGTTTTTACATTTCCAAAATAAATTAAATCGAAAATTCTCGCCCTCTTCTCTCGACCTTTCTGTTGTTAGAAATAAAATTTTAGAGATAGAAGGGATATTATGTACACTTTTGAATTAAACTGTGATTAATGTTTAGTCTTGTGACTTGAGGTTATAGCTATTTTTAATTTTCATTGGCTAAATCACCGAAATCATCGACGAATCTGGGTTTTTGCCTGCAAATAAATTTTTATAAAACTTAAAATGGAAATATTATTTTATATGTTCGTGAATGGAAAAGTATTTAAATAAGTTTTATTGATTTTATATTATGAAAATAAAAAGAGTTAGCGAAGTTTTGAAGAAACGGGTTTATACTGATTCTGGAGAACTTTTTGGTGAGATTGAGGAAGCTAATCTTCATGAGAATAGAATTGATGGCTGGAGAATAAGAGTGATTGGCGGAATGTCTTCTTTGATTAGCGGTGCTAGAGGAGTCCACATCATTTCGTTAAAGCTATTACTGACGTTTTCATAATTAGCAGAGGCGCTTTACCAAGTGGTGATGCCAGTTTTGAAGAAGCTCCTGAATTCTAAGAACTTTTTAATTTGAGAACTGAAAATTATGCTTTGAGTTAGTGGTGTAGATTTTAAATAGAGTGTTTTATTAAATCAGTTATGGAAGTTAGTGGAGTGAATGGTAAGTTAATTCTTGGTAAGGGATATATTGAAATTGTTAGAAAAGGTTTTATGGCTTTAATGACTCAAGGATTTAAAGGAAATAAAAAGATAGCTCTAAAACAAATTTCCGCAATTCAATTCAAACCCGCTGGGATTTTTACTAACGGATATATCCAATTTTCTTTTTTGGGGGGAAGTGAAAGTAAATCAGGGTTGATGATGGCAGTTCATGACGAGAATACAATTATGTTTACTAAAGTTCAACAAGAAGCGTTTGAAAAGATTAAAGAGAAGATAGAATCAGAAATCTATTCTTAAATTAAAATGCAATTTTAAATAATTCTTATCCAATTTTATAAGAGTCAATTATTTTCGAAACATATTTAAATTCGATTTGCTCATTTTATTGTAATGGCGCAAGAAACAATTCTTCAACATTGGGTTTTTTCTCAGTTTATACTTCCATTTTTCCTTATGTTTTTCGTCGTGTTCGCAGTTCTTCAGAAAACAAAAGTTCTTTCAGAAAATCAACAACTTAATGGTCTTACTGCTTTTGTAATCGGATTAATTTTCGTCGGTGCAGCTTATCAGAAGGGCGTCGTCGGTAATCTCGTGCTTTTCATGACGGTGGCTTTGATTGTAATTTTCGTTTTGTACATGCTTATCGGATTCGCAATTCAGGGAAGTTTCGTTCCAGAGAAAGGACTTAAAACAGGATTCATCGCCGTCGCTATTGTTGCAGTTGTGATTGCGACTATGTGGGCAGTTGGAATTCAGTGGAGCTTTTTCCAGAATAGTTTTGAATTTTTATTTAACAGCAGTTGGAGTGGTTCTTTCTGGACTAACGCAATGTTTGTTATTATAATTGCCGTCGGACTTGCAGTTGTTTTAGGGCTTAAGGGAAAATCTGCTTAGTTCTTTTGAATTTTTAATTTTGTGATTTTGATACTATTCTCAATTTAAAAAATTAATATCACAAGCCCTACCCCCACCCACCCGCGATATCCAACAAAACAATGGTCGCTCCGCTCCCGAATTTAATAACTTGAGTTACATAAAAAGTTGGACGAGATTTAAAATTCAGGGAGAATAAAAGATTTCTAAACGTCACCAGAGAAACATATTTAAATAACATTCTTTATATTTTATCATGATTGAAGAGATGGTGATTATGGCTGGTATGACTTTACCCGACGTTAGCATTCCTACTTTGTTAGCTCAGTGGGAAAAGGCCGGACTTTTTTCATACATACTTCCTTTCTTAGTTATATTCGCTGTTGTATTCGGTTTACTTGAAAGACTTCAAATTTTCGGCGGTGAATCTCGAGGAGTTAATGCAGTTATCTCGACGGCAGTTGGCTTACTTTCACTTCAGTTCAATTTCGTTGGAGTTTTTTTCTCGCAACTCTTTCCTAGATTCGGAATCGGTGTCGCAATACTTTTAGTAGCGATGGTATTTTTGGGATTATTCGTCGAGAATAAAATGATTCTTGTTTTCTTCTGGGTTGGTGCAGTAGTTGGTCTTGGAGTTTTGGGAACAACTTTCCAATCACTTGGCTGGTTCACAGGAAATATTGATACGGGTAACATCGCGGGCTTGGTTCTCATCGGCGGAGTAATATTGTTAATTTACTCTATGACTTCTAAAGATAGAGACTGGAAGGAAAATCCAAACAATTCTCCTTTAGCAAAAATGCTCGGCAGTATTGGTGGTAGCGGAAAGCCTTAATTTGAAATTTTCTTTCTTAAATAAATGGTTCACTTTGTTCGTTGGTAAATGAAATTTTTATTTCTAATCTTCCCCCATTAATATTTGAATTACCCACCCTACTCGAACCCTCGATTTGATTCTTACCAAGGCAGGCAAAATTTCTCGACCTTTTTGTTGTTAAAAACAAAACTCCAAACAAAGCAGATTTTTATTTTTGCTTTTGAAATTTTTTTCTCGTGAAAATTCTCGCCTTCTTCTCTCGACCTTTCTGTTGTTATAATGAAATACATTTATGATTTCATTAAGTAGCCACGCCAAAATTAGAAAACCTTTGTGTCTTTGGCGATAGAAATAAAAATTTCTGAGACAGAATTGACTATGTGAAGAATTTTTGAAATTGCTAATTGTTTAGAATTAATTTTATTTCTTATGATGTGTCGTATGCTTCTTTAGAATCTCGTCGACTTTTGATGAGATAGGTTCATGATGATGTTCTTCTGCTTTTTCGTGACTACTTTTTCCATGCTCGGTGTGTTTGTCTAAAACTGGATTTATCATCTTTTGGAATGAGTCTTCCATCATTGACATTTCTCCTTTTATACTACTAAGACTGTCATTGTATGACGAAACTTTGTCGAGAATTTTTACTTGAAGTTGGTCAATCATATTTTCAATCCTTTTCAATCTTTCAGAAATTTGGTCAATTTTACTTTGAGCAGTATTCTTGAACTCACTTGATTCTGAAATTTGCTTTTCGAACTTTTTTATTTTTTCGTCGAAAACTTGTTCTGCAATTTCCATTGTTGTTTCAGAATTATTTTGTCCGGAAGAATAATTCTGTTGTTCATAATACCCGCCATTCTGTGTTCCCCCTTGCTGTCCGTACTGATTTTCTCCATAATATTGTTGCTGTTGCTCGGGATAATTCTGTTGCGTTGGTTGTGGTGCTTGCATCGTTTGCTGGTCGGAATAATTATTTTGAACATTCTGATATTCTTCTGCGGACATTTCTTGCTCTCCCGCGACGGCATTTTTTATTTGAGCCTGGGCTATTGCGTCCGAGATTTCACGCGGATTTATTCCTTGCTGTTTCAGTGCGTCGATAATTTGATCGTCAGGATATCCTTGTGCTCTAAGTTGAATTATTTGATCTATTAGTCCCATTTTATTATTTTATTAGCCGATTAATTCTTTTAAATCTTTTTTTCTCACAAAATCGAGTGGTTGGAAGAGTTTTGCCTGTTTTTGCAAAATTTCCAAATCCTCTTTTCTTGCGAATTTCGAAAATTCTTCCGATGCCGTCGACATAAATGAGCGCGTTCTTTCTAAAATATTTTTTAATTCCTCAAGCTCTTTTTTTATTTCTGAATTACTTTGAGTAACTTGATTTTTTAATTCGACGAGATTTTGTCCGATTAACATTGTCCTGTCTTTCATGATTCTGTTTTTTTCTTCCAAATCTCTAACTTTTAGAATTAATTCTTCGAAACCGGACGATTGATATTGTACCTCTTCTGCCACGAGATAGATACGAAGATAAGGTTTAAATTTGTTCTGTTTTTCGAGAGGGAGAAAATGTTTAAAAATTCTAAATAATGTTCCCACCCACCCGCCCCAATAAAAAAGAAAAGATTTATAATTCATTTTAATAATGAAAAATTATGGCTAGCGAATTAGTTAATCTTGAGAAAGGATTTTCTGCAGATGAATTGAGGATGGAATTAAATGGTATTCTAACTCATGCTTTTCAAGAGATAATTGGGCAGGGATATGGATATATGGATGGAGATCCTTGGGATATGACTGAAATGTGCACTTGGTTGATAAATCGTTTTGGTTCTTCTCAAAAAGGGGGGATTGAAAAAAAAATAAATTCGCAAATATCAAATCAAGATGTTTTTAGAATTATGGATCAAGGATGTGGTTATGGAAATAGTTTAAGAAATTTATCTGAGAGATTAGCTAGAGAAAATCCCGAAAAAAAATTTGAAGGATATGGTCTTAGTAGTAATATCGACGAAATATTTTTAGGAAGACATGTTTGGAAATCAAGAATGGCTACTCTTGAAGAACTCAATCTTATTAAAAAAGGATTTTATCCCATGGGCGAGTCTGATTATTCAAACCTTAAATTTTTTGGAGTACTTCAAGATGTTCACCAGGCAATGAAAGATTTTCCTCATCCATTAGATTTAGTTTTTTCAGATCATGCTTATTTTCATTTTATGGCTCCTTGGCTTGCATTGAAAAGAACGGCAGATAAATTATCTGTTGGGGGGGTTGCATTAATAAGGACTCTTCTCGATGGAGGAAATGGGTTGGTTATGGACACTAATTTTAAAAGAATAGAACCTATTGATTTAATAAAATCTCTTCGAGAAAAGAATCCTAATTATAATCTTCTAATTTCAGATAAGAGAATAGATTATCGTTTAGTCTTAGGAATTATTAAAAAAGAAGATACTCCATTTAAAAGTAATATGTACCTCCTAGATAAAGGGCATCGAAAGCCCACACTTGGAAGTTTTAATATTGTTTATTCTGATTATTTTCAACCTGATTTATTATCAATAGATTCTTTGTAATTTTCATCATACAAACGATTTTAAACTTCTTGTTCTTGATGTATTAAATATCAAAGAGGAAAATGGAATTTACTTCAAACGCTCCGCTTTATGCGCATCAAGTTGAAAGAGAAGGTGGCGAAGATGTTTTGTATATTAATTATCTTGGCGCCCCGTTTGTTCCGAACATAGCTGAATCTGCCGAAGTTATGGCGCGAACCGTCGATTCTTTAATTGAAAATCCAAATATTTCAAGAATTGTTTTTGTTCAGCAGAAAAATTACAATTACGATTTTACTGAAACTTCTCTTCTCCTAGAAATCGCACAACTTTATGTTTTTTTAATCAAACAAGACAAAGTTCTTTCTAGAAGCAAAATTTCAACAAATAACGACGGACTTTTTTCAAAAAGATATAACGATTTATTCTCTTTTTTGTTTATGCTCAAGCAAGATCCAGTAGCGGCATTTCATGATATTAAAAAAATTATTTTCGAAACTCGTGTTTTTTTTGAAAGACTTCCACAAAATGAAAAGCATGATTCTACGGGATATTTGAATTTGCTGTCAAAGATTTTTGGAATGCTTGAGAATACGAAATTGATTGGGGCATTACAACCTTATCTTGGAAATTACTCTTACGGCGACAGGGAAATTTATTCTCATGTTTTCAAACCAGACGTAATTCCGAATTTTACTTTTACTCGACTTGTTCTTGATTTACCCGACGAGTCTGAAATTATTGACCAGTATAAAATTGCACAGGAAAGTCATGATGAGTCTATTGTGACAATTCTGAAAAGAAAAAATGACTCGAAATTTATTTATCATTTGACGCCACCGGAAAATACACTTTCCGAAGAGCACAATTCACTTTTGAATCTTGCCCGAAGCGTTTTGATTGAACACCAGCCGAAAGCTGAAGAATTCGTCGACACTGAAAGAACGCGACAAGTTTTTTTTAATATCTCGCGAGATTTATTGCAAGATTTGGCTCAAGCGAAAAATTACTCTATCAGCTTCGGTGATTTGAATAAACTTTCAACAATTTTAGTTCGTCACACAATTGGTTTTGGAATTATTGAGGTTTTGCTTCAGGATAAAAAACTTCAGGATATTTTTCTTAATGCGCCGATTCCGAGAACAAATATTTTTCTAAGGCATAATGATTTTGGTGAATGCATAACAAATATTCTTCCAAGTCAAGAAGACATTGATTCGTGGGCGGCAAAGTTTAGAATGATTTCTGGAAGACCTCTGGATGAAGCAAATCCAATTCTGGATACTCAACTTGAACTTGGAGCTTCAACTAATCTTGGACAAATCAGAGCAAGAATCGCGATAATTCAGCAACCACTTTCCGTCGACGGTTTATCTTATGCTTTGAGAAGACATCGAGAAGATCCATGGACACTTCCGCTTTTTGTAAAGAATAAAATGCTTAATTCTTTTTCCGCTGGGCTTCTAAGCTTTTTAATCGACGGTAGCAGAACTCTTCTTGTTGCAGGAACGAGAAGCTCAGGTAAAACTTCTCTGCTTGGGAGCTTAATGCTTGAAATAATTCCGAAATACAGAGTTCTTGTAATTGAAGATACTCTCGAACTTCCAGTTGAAGCTATGCGAAGATTGAAATATAATATTCTTAGAATGAAAGTTCGTTCAGCGATGGTAAAAACTTCGACAGAGGTTTCTGCAGATGAAGGCATTAGAACTTCTTTGCGTTTAGGTGATTCGTCTTTGATAATTGGTGAAGTAAGAAGTGAAGAGGCAAGAGCTTTGTATGAGGCAATGAGGGTTGGTGCGTTGGCAAATGTTGTTGCAGGTACAATTCATGGTGCGTCGCCGTACGGCGTTTTTGACAGAGTTGTAAATGATTTGAAAGTTCCAGCGACGAGTTTCAAGGCGACAGATATTATCGCTGTTGCGAATCCAATTAAAACTCCCGATGGATTGCGTTCAATGAGAAGACTCTTACAGGTTTCAGAAGTTAGAAAACATTGGAAGGAAGACCCTGAAAAAGAAGGGGGATTTGTTGATTTAGTTAAATACAATGTTGAGAAAGATGAGCTGGAACCGACGGAAGATTTGATTAATGGTGATTCTGAAATTATAAAAGATATTGCGTCGAATGTCAAGGGCTGGGCTGGAAACTGGGATGCAGTTTATGATAATATTTTACTTAGAGCAAAAATAAAAAAAGAAATCGCAGATGTTTCAAAAAAAACTGGAAATGAAAAAATGCTTGAAGCAGAATTTAATTCAATTTCAAATATCGCTTTTCATAGAATTTCTGAAAAAGTTCGGGAAGAAATTGGTTTGCCGATGAGTGAGAGGGTTTTTCCACTCTGGCAGCAGTGGCTTAATGAGGAAATAAAAGGGAAGAAGATTTAATCTGATTAAGTTAATTTTATAAGTTCTAATTTTATTATGATTTTATGAATCGAATAATTATCTTGAAAATAATTTTGTTAATTTTTTTACCTTTGATAGTTGGTTTTTGGTTGTTTTATCAGAGTTCTATTAAATTAGATTATCAGACAAAAAATAATATTACTACTATTAACGTTCCTGATTTTACTGAGTTAAATGAGCTAAATGGAAGAGCAGGAGGTTTACAGAGAACGATAAGAACTATCTTTGCAGCACCATTGGACTTAAAATATTACACTATAAAAATAAAAGATATTTCAAAGTATGAAGGAACTATTGGTGATTCTGGTTACATTCTTTCATTAGATGACAGAGAATTAAATTTCTTTAAAACGGGTGGAGAAATTAAAACAATTATTTTAACTAACAAACCAATTATTCTTAATACGAAAGTTAAACTTATTCAGGGTAGTGCTTCTTCTGGAAGTGCCGTTAAATGGATTCTTGATTTTGAAATAACTGCAAGACCCAGTTGTTTAGATGTGGTAGCAAAAATATTCTTATTCTTAATCGCTTGGAATGTCTTATTTTTCTTGGGGTTAGAAACTTTTAATTTTATCAAAGGAAAATAATTCTTTTCATCTCTTTGGAAAGAAACAAAATAATGCCCTTCGTTTTCACCACAACAATCTTTTTAATTTGGTTTTTTGTTTTCTTTTTATGGATAAATTATACTTTGGACATCCAGTCAACACTTACAATACTCTTCTTGAACAAGAGTTGATTAGAAATATACAAAAATCTTTTTCTCTTTTTGAATTGGTTAATCCTAATCTTCCTTTTCACCAACAGAAATATAGGGAATTCAAAGAAAAATTTGGAAATGGAATGAAATATTATTTTGAAGTTGTCTTGCCTGAAATAAGTGTGGGTGTTTTTTTGCCATTTGTCGACGGAATGTTTGGTGCTGGTGTTTTTGGAGAAGCAGAATTTTTACAAAAGAGAGATAAATCCATTTTCCAAATTGACTGGGCCGGAATGATTTCTCCAATGAAAATTGATTTTTCTAGACGGTTAAGTATCGAAGAAACAAGAAAAAGAGTTTATGGAAAGTAAGCAGATAAAAACAACCTTTATTAATTAAGAATTCTTTTACTATTGAGGGTAAAATTAAAGAGGAGAATGGCAGGAAATAATCATAATTCGGATGTCGATGAAATTCTTAGAAAGTACGGTTCTAAAATAGAAGGAAAAATTAGGACTGGAAGCGATTCTTTAATGAGTGGAAATAAAAGTGAGTCTTATCTTAAATTCCGAGAAGAAATGTCGCCGGAACTTTCTCGATATGAACGATGGGGAAGAAGTTTGGGTGGTTTGATAAAACTAAATGTTTCTCAAAAAGATAAAGAAAAAGTTGAAAGAAATTTGGAAATCGCACACATTGGGCTTGAACCTTGGCAAGCGCTAAATCTTGGTGTGATGAGTTTCATGGGCGTTTTTTTATTTGGGGTTTTTGTTTCAGTTGCGATAGCGTTGATAAAAGCTCCGGCGAATGATTTGCTTGGTGGATTTATTTCTAACTTTCCAATTTTATTTTTTGTGTTAATGATTATTCTTGCGATTTTTTTATTCTACTTTGTGAATGATTATCCGTCGAGATTGGCGAGCCAGTGGAGACTTAAAGCTTCCAGTCAGATGGTTCCAGCAATTTTGTATGTTGTTGTTTACATGCGCCATACTCCTAATTTGGAAAAAGCAATTGCTTTCGCTGCGCAACATTTACAATATCCTCTGGCATTGGATTTCAGAAAAGTTTTTTACAATGTTGAGATAGGAAAATTCTCGACGATAAAAGAAAGTTTGGATAATTACCTTGAAACCTGGCGAGATTATAGTCCAGAATTTATTGAGTCTTTTCATTTGATTGAAAGTAGTCTTTTCGAACCAGACAATGGACGACGAGTTACAATTCTTGAAAAATCACTTCATGTTATTCTCGACGGAGTTTATGATAAAATGCTTAAATTTACACACAATGTTAGAAGTCCATTGACAAATGTTTACATGTTGGGGGTTGTTCTTCCGACGCTGGGACTTGCTCTTCTTCCTTTGGCTTCAGCGATGTTGGGTGGACTTCTGAACTGGAGTGTTGTATTTGTTTTATTTAATTTGGTTGTTCCTTTTTTTGTTTTTTTCTTGACAGATAAAGTTATGGCACTTCGTCCAGGGGGATATGGTGAGTCAGAACTTCTTGAAAGAAATCCTCTTTACTATCAATATACCGATAAGAAACCTTATTTCTTTGCATTTTTAGTTTGTTTCCCGTTTTTACTTATTGGATTTTTGCCGTTGATATTTGGATATACCCCAATTCCAGAATGGCTTGGACTTCAAAAAGATTATTCTCTTGCTCAACTTACTGGAATAAATTCTCTTGGAAAAGAAATGCTTTTTGGGTTTTTCGTCGACGCTAATGGAGTTCGGGGACCATTTGGTTTTGGAGCAGTTATCTTGAGTATGCTTATTCCCCTTAGTTTTGCAATTTTCTTTTCAATGGTTTACAAGATACGAACTAAAAATTTAATTGTTGAAAGAGAAAAAACGAAAGAACTTGAAAGTGAATTTAACAGTTCTCTTTTTCAATTGGGAAACCGAATTGGAAATGGAATTCCTCCAGAGTTAGTTTTTGGAGACGTTGCTCAATCCACTAAAGGATTGAAGACTGAAGATTTTTTTAAAAAAGTTAATTATAATATTCATCAACTTGGAATGAGCGTCGAGAAAGCTATTTTTGACCCGAACCGAGGAGCAATTATTTATTATCCTTCAAATTTAATTTCGACGAGTATGAGAATTCTTGTTGAGTCTTCGAAAAAAGGACTTGAAGTTGCGGCGATAAGTTTGATGAGTATTTCAGAGTATGTTAAAAATATACAGAAGATTACTCAAAGATTGAAAGATATGCTTGCGGAAATTATTTCTGATATGAAAAGCAATATGACTTTCCTTGCTCCGCTTCTTTCGGGGGTTGTTGTTGGTTTGGCTACGATGATTACTTTTATTTTGAACAAAATTAGTGAGTCTACTGCTGAAGGTGCACAAAGCGGAATAGGTGGGCTTGGAAGTCTTATGAATATTTTTCAACCAGAGAATATGATTCCCCCATATTTCCTTCAAATCATCGTCGGAGTTTATCTTATTCAGATAATTTTTATTCTGACTAACACTCTTGTCGAAGTCGATTCTGGTGAGGACAAACTTGAAAGAACAAACAAGATAGGAAAAAATTTGAAGGCAGGAATGACTCTTTATTTTATTACGGCACTTATTGCGACAGTTGCACTTTTCGTTCTTAGTGTGGTTGTGCTTAGCGGATTTGGGGGATAAATATTAACTTAAATTATTCTTTTTGACTTATGGAATATGTCGAACTTCGAGAGAAACTTAAGCATTTAAAAAATATTCTGGCTGTAAATTAATTCAAAGATGTTCCTTAGTCAATCCTGGTTTTCCTGGAACTTTTAACATTAGTTTTGGCGAAGAGCCAATCCTGAAAGAGTTTGGAAAATATCAATTCTTTGACCATGACGCAGTTTTCTCAACGATTCAGGAAGTTGTAAGACATAATGATATTTTCAAAGGACTAAAAGAAAATCCAGAAAAATATTTAGGTATTTTCGAAATGTCTGATGTGTTCGGGCTTATTTTATTAAAACAAAAATTTAATTTTAAAGAACTACAAAAAAAACAAGCAGAGTCAATAATAAAGTTATTAGTTAATTTAGGAATTAAAAAAGAAAGTATTTTTCCAAAATATTGTGGTGGGGGAAAGGTAGAGAAACTAACTCACGGAAAATATAAATTTGACTTTCAAATTCCCGAGGATAAATTTACACTTAATGCTCTTCTGGATTTAGGAATTCCAAAAGAAAACATCAGAAAAGATTACACTCGAGATACTTTGCTTGCTTTAAACCTTGCCTCTGGAAATATTGCTTGGGGTTATAGAACAGAGATAGAAATAAAAACAGATAAACACTATATTAGACAATAAAAATGAAATTATTAATTTGAAAGATATAACTTACACTTTGGTTTTAACAGTTACGGGTGTAGAAAGATTGTTTCTTGCTGCAAATGGAATAAAAGATATTCGAGAAATTCCTCACATAAAAAAACTTTATGATAACTTTGGAAAAAAATCAATAGAAATAGAATATCTTAGAACTTTGCATGCAATTTATTCTGACAAGAAAAAAGATAATTTTGAAATGGGAAAACATCGTAGGGTTATTGTAAATAGAATGATTCGAGAAGTGAAAATATCAGAACAAAAAATGAGAGAATTGTTAAAATTAAATTCTGATTTACAACCCTGGTTCCCTGAATTGAAAAATGGAATAGATTTAGCAATAAGCTCTATTCTCAAAATGAGGAAATAGTTGAGGTATTCTCTTCGTTACATTTATTAATTCTTTTTTCCTGTCTGATTCATGTCTAAAACTGGTGATTTTTTAAATAGAAAAAAAGCAATTGTTTCAGAATATCTTCCTTGGCTGTTGATAGCTTTGGCAGTTTTGGCAATTTTAGTTATTAGTATGATTGTTTTGAAGGATAAGGGAATTTCAGTGATTGACCAAATAAAAGGAATGCTGTTCGGGAGATAGGATGAGTGAGTTAACTGTAAGTCAGCTTATCAAAATAATTATTGGGATTTTTGTCTTTGTCGCAGTTGTTGGTGGCGTTTATTTATTTTTCAAAAATAATTTTTTAGATTTTATTCATAATCTTCCTGGAGGAAATTCAACTAAACTTTTTCTTGGGTTGCTGGAAATATGAACGACAAAAATGGTTTTCTCTTGGCGGAAGAAACTTTAAAAATAATTATTGCAGTAATTTGCATTGCTTTTTTAGTCTATCTCTTGATTGCACTTTATACTTCAAATCAGGAAGGGAAAGATAAAGACTTTGCCAGAAGTTCTCTTGAACTAATTTTGAATAATGTTAAAAGTAAAACTGCAAGTGTTGAAATTTTTAATCCGCGTAAAGCTTTTATTCTTTCGTGGCCTTCCGACGGAAAAATGCCCAAAGTTTGTGAAAATGCGGGGTGGGAAAATTGTCTTTGTATATGCAAAACCAAATTTTATCAAACAAACAAAATTGAAAATTTTGCCAACTCTTGTTCAGACTGGGTTTGTTCTCAAACTTCAGAAAGAATTGTTATTGAACCTCAAGAAGGTATTGAGATAAAAAATCTGCCAGTTATTTTAAACTTGGATTATTCTTCGGGAATAAGGATTTTCAGGAGTTAAAATGAATTTTGATGAGACGATTAAATACATTATTTGGATTGTTTTTTTTGGTGCAGCTTTAGCCGGAATTTATTTAATGCTGAAAAAATTAGGAATATTATAAAATGAAAAAATCAGGTGAAATTACGACGCAACAGATTGTTTTTTTGATAATTTTAATTATGAGTTTTGCAATTATTCTATTTTTTATTTTCAGATTAAATTTAGGAGCAGCAAGTAACAAAGAAATTTGTCATAATTCAGTGGCTCTTTTTGAAAGATCCAAACTTGCGGGGGAAATTGATTTATTCGGAAGATTGAATTGCAAAACAAATTATGACTGCATTTCTCGAGGTGAAAAGTGCAAAGATTTTTCGGCAGATGTTTTTTCAAAAGTTCTCACCAAAGAAGAATTATTCAAAAGTTTAGCGAATGAAATGAGCGATTGTTGGTGGATGTTTGGCGAGGGAAAAATTGACTATCTTGGTGCAACAGATTTTGATTCACAATGTGCTATTTGTTCTATGGTTAGATTCGGGGATAAAATTAGCGAAGAATATCCTAATGGAATTTCTGGTGAAGAATTTTACAATTATTTAATTAAAGAAAAGAAAGATGAAACACAAACTTACTTTCAGTATATTTATGGAAAAGAGAATTTTGAAAGTTTTTCGGGGCAAATGTACAAACTAGACTCTTTGGATTTTTCTAAAAAATATGTGATTCTTACTGGGCAGAAAAAATCCTTATTCTCTGGCGATTCTTCAGTTTATTCGTCGCTGGTTCCGTTAGAAAATGTTTCTTCAAGCAAGTTATGTTCGAGATTTGATTTGACTAAAGCTTAGGTACCGATAGACTCATTGGAAGTATTCTTTCTCCTTGTGATGTTGAAACCAAAAAGAAAAATTTTTGCTCATATTTTGAGCCTAGTCCGGGATTTTCAGAAAGATAAATTTTCAGATTGTTATTAAATGCTTTTTGGAGTTGAGACACATTTATTCTTGGGTCAGATTTTACTTCACGAAGAGAAACATTCTGGTAAGCATTATTAGCGACTTTTTTTCCATAAGCAATTCTTTCTGACAAACTTAATAATCTTGTTTTTACTAGTTCTTTGTGGATGTTATTTCTTTCATTTGAGACAAGAGAAATTCCACTCCAGGTATTCCACGAAGCAGTATTAAATTTATTTTTTAACCCAATTTTTTCCATAATCGAGTAAATTTCATTCATTGGAACCAAATATTCGGGACAGACAAGTTGAGTTCTAAATCTTTCCTCATTCTTCAATCCATCTTCAAAATTTCTTTTAATATTACATGCTGCGAAATCTTTGAATATTTTGGGAGTTGAATCTCCATATCTTGTTTCGAAAATAATTTCTCCATTTTCTTGAGAAGGTGAGGCGACTTCTGTTTTAGAAAAATAGGTTCTTTGTGAAGGACTTACTGAACCAAAATCTCTTGATAGAATTGCTTCATCGAGCTGAAATACTTGATTTCCTGAAACCTCTCTTACAATTACACTGCTTATGACATAGACTTTTTTTGATTCAGCTAAATTATTTGGAATAATTAACGGGATGGTTACCTGTCTGAATATTTCATATCCTATATTTATTGCAATTCTTTCTGGAACAAACATAGGCATACATTCTACAACATTCTCCAAATTTGTTTTTCTTCTCATGTTATACATTTTTTCTTTGTTTTTATTTCCCAAATATCCTGTGAAAAGTTTCATTACTGATTTTACTATTTGAGGACTTTTTGAGCGGAGATCATTCATCAAATCTCTTGCATGACCAATCCAGAATTGTGAATCAGCGTCGTATTCAAATGGAGTTAGAGATTCATATTTTTCGTCCGGCATAATTATTGCATCTTGAGTTATTGTTTCATAATTTATGCTTATCTCTTTTGGATGAGAAATACAAAGTGCTTCATTTGTTGGGTCTATTCTTGCTTTTTTCTTTGCCTTGTCCATCTCAGAAAGGGATCGACTGAATGTAAGATTATTCTCATTATGAGATAAATAAAAATCAACACCTATTCTTTCAGGTCTCCCATAATCTCCGATGAAGGTTGCAGTTCTTGATGCATGGTCTGGTTCAGAATTTCCAGCTTCAACACTTTTTCCGACGGGATTAGCTAAAAATAATGCTAATGCTGAAGATGCAACAGCCAAACTTTTTTTTATTCCTCTGTTCATGTTTCTGGTTAAGGACTTTGATTTTTTAAATTTATACTATACTAAAAAGATATATTATTGGCTTTGTCTGGAATACGCTTTTTTCTTTGTTTATTTCTAATCTTCCCCCATTAATATTTGAATTACCCACCCTACTCGAACCCTCGATTTGATTCTTACCAAGGCAGGTTTGTTTTTAACTTTCCCCA
>JAGVXJ010000002.1 GCA_018303895.1 Candidatus Pacearchaeota archaeon | reverse complement strand
TTGTAAAAGATGTTGTGATTGAAAGAAAATCTGTTTCAGACTTTATCTCTTCAATGATGAATCATCACTTAGTAAAACAGCTTGAAGAATTACAGCAATATGAAAACCGGCTTTTAATTATCGAAGGAATTTCTGAAGAAGAATTATACAATGAAGAAGTAGATGGAGTAAACTCAAATTCAATAAGAGGTTTTCTTTTATCAATTGTTTTAAAATGGAAAATGCCTCTAATTTTTTCAAAGAACTCCGAAGACACAGCAAAATTTATTTCAGTTTTAGCTAAAAAGAAAGAAACGGCAGAAATGCCTCTAAATGTTTCAAAAAGAATTCTAAATAAAAAACAGCAAATGCAATTTGTTCTCGAGGCATTTTCAGGAATCGGTCCAAAAAACGCAAAAAAACTTTTGGAAAAACACAAAACTTTAAAAAATATTTTTAATCTTTCCGTAGAGCAAATCGAAGGAGATATCGGAAAGAAATCAGAAATTTTCAAAATTTTAGAGGAAGAATATTAATCAAGAACATGAACTCCAAATTTAGAGATATCAAAACAAAGTAAATATTTTTCCAAAGGCTCTCCTTTCTCAACAAAAGAATATTTTATTTTAAATTCATCAAACTCCCCCTTAACTCGAGCAGTGAGTCCATCTTGCCCAGGAATTAACACCACTTCGGAGATATTTCCATGATTAGCAACCAAATAATCCACAAAAGAACCATATGCCCTATAAACGCTATCTGGAAATTCGACAGGTTTCGTTAAGTTTTTATCAGCCATTAAAATAATTCTCATTCAACTTTGTTTTTAAACTTTTCCTGTTAAAAAAACACACAGTAAAGAATAAAAAGGAAGAAAGTCTTTTTTGTTTATATTTTTTATGGGAGAAAATATGACGACGAATATTTGGAAAGAATGTTTAACTTGTGAAAGCAAAATTTGTTGCAAGTCAAAAATAACCTGCCCTTTGTTTCTTACTTCAAGAGAGAGAGAGAGAGAGAGCAAATAAAAAATAAAATTAAAGAGGATAAAAATTTTAATAAAACTTCCCAGTGTATTTTTCTAAATAAAGAAGGATTATGCCAAATACATTCTGAAAGACCAATTGACTGTAGACTATTTCCCTTTGATATTATGAACATTAATAAAAAATTTATTTGGATAATTTGGAAAATCAATTCTTGTCCAATAGCAAAATATCAAAATTTTGAAGAAGTTTTAAAGGAATTTGAAAAAGAAATAATTCCTGAATTCAAGGAAGATTTAGAAGAATATTCAAATTTCAGGACAGATGAGTTAAAAGAAAATTATAAGTTTGAAATATTAAGAGAAGTTAAATCAATCCAAACTCCCCAATAATTTCATACTCGGGTCCCTTATCATTCAATTCTGAACTCATTAAATAAAATTTATCAACTCCAAACTTTAACTTAGACACCCCTACCTGTTTTAGTTTCTCTAAAAATGCCGATTGATTTCTTACATTCTTAACACGAGCAATTGTTAGATGAGGCATAAAATTTTTTTCAGCAGGAAAAATTCCCTTAAGGACGAAATCAATTTCTTTTTGCAAGTCATTACAATTTTTCAAATAAAGCCAAATAATTTTTACCTGTCTCTCGTCGAAAACACCCAAGTTTATCACCTCAGCAAAGAATCTTCTCATTTTGATTTTACTAAGTCTTTTTTTTACTTCATCTAATTTTTCATCATCAATTTCGCCAAGAAATTTTAAAGTTAAGTGCAGATTATCAAACTCGGTAATTTTTCCTTCAAATTCAGGAAACTGTTTCTGAATTTTCAAAATCTCTTCTTTAATATTTTCTGGAATTGGAATTGAAATAAAAGTTCTCATAATAATTTAAGAAACAAAAACAAGAGTATTAAAAACTATCTCTTCAAACTCAAAACCAAAGCAACAAGCGAAGAAACTAAAGAAATTATTATCGGCAAACTTCCAGAAGAACCTAATCCAATAACCGCTCCGGTTGTTTTGAATGTTAAAGTTAAAAGACTCACTAAAGAAATTCCGATAAAGACTACAGTAGCTTTCTGAAACCTTGATGCAGGTGGACTAAATCTTTCTTCAGCTCTTTGAACCGCTTCCAGAAGACCCGCGATACCCTGAGTGTCATTAGTTAAACTCCTCTTCTATCCAAAAGATTTCCCAACTCATGTAATCTCTGAGAAGCAATTACCTTTACCCTGTCGCCATCAAACCTTAAAGCAGAATTATAATGAGTTGTTGCGTCATTTAGAAGTCTTGCAATCTTGTATACAGAACCAGTAGAAGAATATGCCTCTCGTCTTGCTCTGTCCATGGCAGTATTCGCCGTTTCAAGGTCATCAAAATAATCTTTGCATTGTCTGAACATCATCTTTATTCCAACTTTTTCCATGCGTAAAATGGTCTCTATACTTTCTATGCGCCATAAATTTTCAAGTCGATTATAGTTTATAAATATTTATTTTCTTTACAAAAATTCTCCCAAAATCTTCGCCCCTAATTTCGTTGTAATCATTCCAAATTCTTTATCTTTTTCAGAATTTATTTCAACAATATCAACTGCCTTCAGCCATCTAACTTTATTCAACCTTTGAATCAAATAAATAAATTGTCTCGAAGACAAACCACCAACTTCTTGATAACCTGTTGCCGGAGCAAAAGTCGGATCAACAACATCAATATCTAAACTTAAATACAATTCTTTTCCGTTAGAAAATTCCATAATTATATCACAACTGTCTTCCAGATTTTGCATAAGCTGATTCATTCCAATTGTTCTTATTCCTTTTTCTCTCAAAAATCTTATTTCTTCAACATCAGAATTTCTAACGCCAACTAATAAGATATTTTTCGAGGGAAAACCCTCTTCAATAATTCCTCGAAGCCATTCTTCATGAGTTGGAATGAAAAAATTTTTCGCAGAATTTTGACGCGAAGCGTCAATAGGTGGGTGGGTGGGAATGTTTTCTGCGAAAAATTTTTCATCTTCAGGCATTTTAGTAACAGGCATACAATCAGGATGCGCATCAAAAACAATTAAGCAAGGATTTTTCTTTTCTCGATGACAATTTTCCATAAATCCGCGAACAAGAGAAAAACTTATTGAATGATCTCCACCAAGAAAAATTACCTTATTCTGTTCTGAAAAAATCTCGCAAGCATTTTCGTAAATTAATTTATTTGTGATTTCAAGATTTGAATTATCTAAATGAATTTCTTCCAAATCTAAAAGCCGAACATCAATAGGAATTCCACTTTCATTTGAATAAATTTCATTAAGAGATTCCAGAATAGCATTTCCGCTTCGTTCGCATCCTTTTGTTTTTCCCAGTCCGTTAATTCCCGGAACTTTGATTATTTGCATGAATTTAATTAAGAAATGTCGTTTTTAAGATTAATCCTTGGAGAACTTACTCAAACAAAGCAGAAATTCCTTCAGGAGAATTAAACATTGCTCTTGCGCTATGCCCAGTATCGTCAACGATGACTTTTTTGTGATGATTATCTGGAAGTTTTATTTTAAGATATTTGAAATAATTTTCTCCTCTTGCTTTTCTATTCGTTCCTTGAATTTCTGCCGCACAGCTTTTGTCTAAGTCTTCATCAAAGAGGTCTGTATCTTGTTCACCAAGAAGATAAGTTACTTTTCTAGATTCGTATTGTCTTCTTAAATTAAAATCCGAAACTAAAGACATATAGCTGTTTTTATTTTCAAGTCCGTAACGATAATTGTTATAATTTGAACAGGCTAACTTAAACAAATTTGGATTTACCCAAAGACCACGAGAGTACTCAACATATTTTCCGCCGACAATTCTTCCTGGATTAAAATACATGTAAGAAGAAGGATTAGCAACAATGTATCTCATCGGAATATTTTTTGAGCTGTCTAATTTATTTCCCGCAGCATATCTATTTACAAATTGCCCGCCGGCAGAATGTCCTGCAATAACTATCTCTTTCAAAAAAGGAAATTGAGATTTGTCATTTAATTTTTCAACCAATTTATCTACTGCCTCAAAGGAACTAACTCTTTTTTTAAGTGCCCTCGAAGACTTATCACCAACTTTCCACCCAGAATTGTCGTCCCAATAAAGACTGTTCTTTGAAATAGCATCATTTTTAACTAAAAAATGCGGAGAAAGAATTAAAGTTTCGGATAAAACATTTTCATCTTCAGCAGCATCGAATATTGAATCAAAATATCCCCCTGCATTTCGCCCAGTTCCATGAATTACAATAATTGCCCGAGTAACTTTATTATTAATTAAAGAAAGATTATAATTAGAATAAACAGGAAGGTTATATTGTCCCATTCCTTCAGAAAAATAAAAAATATTTTTGGAAGTTCCATTGGAAAAGTCCATTGGTTTTGTTTGGTTATTTTTTGGAATCGCGGAAGCATCCCCTGTAATTTTTCCGAACACATTAGAAAACCACGACGCTGAAACTAATGAAACTAATAAAATTCCCAGAATAAACCCAATTGCCAAGTATTTTGTTTTTATCATTTTTATTTTTTCTATCTGTGTAGTTCCAATCTTCGCTAACGAAGTTGGGACCGAACTTGTGAGAGTTTCTTTTTTTAAAAAAGAAACCCATTCACTATTAATAAATCAAGTCAATTCTCCTTTAAAAATATTTATTCATCAATTTAATCTTTGGGAGTGAGAGCGAAAAAACTAAAACTCTCTCCAACTTTTTTTGCAAACGCTTTCACGTCGGCTAATTTAACCAAAGAAATATTTTTTTCAAACTCATAAAACTTTTCAGCACTTTCTGAAACTTCACAATTCAAAAGATTCAGCAACTGAACTTGAGAATCTTCCATAGAAATAAAATAATTCCCAATTAATTGTTCCTTTACTTGATTAAGTTCTTTTTCAGTAATATCTTTGCTTGCTTTTTTAAATTCTTGCAAGATTAATTTTTTTACCGGTTCAACATTTTCTTTCGTCGTTCCGACATAAACTAAATTATAAGAATAGTCTTTGTTAATATTTGATTCTCCCTTAACACTATAAGCAAGATTTCTCTTTTCTCTAATTTCACTGAACAACCGAGAGGACATTCCGCCACCCATTAGTGTATTCAAAACAAGAGAGGCATAAACTTTTTTGTCAGAAATTAAGGGTGCATGATAAGCCAAAACTAAATTCGCCTGGTCTATTCCTTTTCTTGTTTGTGTTTCGATTTCGTTTTTAATTAAAATTTTTGGTTTTAAAATTTCCTTTTTTTCTTTTCCGAAATTTTTTTCCGCGAATTCAACAATTTTATCAAAATCAGCATTGCCAACAATCGCGAGAATCATATTATTTGGGGTGTAAACATTTTTAAATTTTTCAAGAATTTTTTTTCGGTCAATGGAGTTCATTGTTTTCTCGGTTCCAATTAAAGGAATTCCAAAAGGTTTTTCGTACAGCTGACCATGAATCTGGTCCAGAACATAAATTCGGGGATTGTCTTTTCTCATCTTTATTTCTTCGAATATAACTTTCCTTTCTTTCTCCAGTTCCTTAGAATCAAAAAGAGGATTTTTCACCATATCACTTAAAACTTCAAGAGCAATATTCAAATGTTTCGATGGCATTTTGCACCAGTAAGCCGTCACAGATTCATCAGTAAAACCATTTAGTTCACCACCATTTTTTTCTATCTCTTCAGCAATTTTTTTGGCATCTCTCGTCGGAGTTCCTTTGTAAAGCATATGCTCAATAAAATGAGAAATTCCTTTTTCTTCAGCAGTTTCATTAATTCCCCCATTCCTTACTGCAATCGCCACACTCACAACTGGCAATTCTCTTTTCTCAAAAATTAAAGTCATTCCATTTTTCAAAACTTTTCTGAAAAAATTATTTTGCATATTATAAAAAAAATTCCAAAGTATATAAATTTAATTTAGACTCTCGGAGGATTTGGTGGTGGTGAGAATGGCCTAAAACCGGTATTTATAGTGCCCGGATTTCCTTGAGGTCTATTTGGTGGAGTAGTCTTTGAAGAAGGAGTTTTATCCTTCTGAATTTTCCAAACCAGAAGTGCTCCAACCGCAGATAAAATAACTAAAACCCCGACGATAATCCAGATTAAATATCCTGTTGAAGGAGGTTCTACTGGGGGTTGATCTGAACAATCATCTGGACAACCCGTCGCAGTCTCATCAGAGTCACAAGTCCCATCACCACAAGAAGGTTCATTAGGATTCACCCTACAAAGAGAAGTATCAAAAGAGAAACAATCTGAAGAGCAAGACAAAGTTCCAGTATCAAATCCTTGAGTCGTACAACTTTCGCTACCTAAATCATTCTCGTCGCAAACCTCACCTAATTCCTTAACACCATTACTACAAGTAGAGTCATCATCAGAGCCAGCTATTTGTACGTTCCAACTATTAGAGACAGTATCAATACCATCAGAAACTTCAACAGAAATTACTGTCGGTCCAAGAGCAGAAGAAACAAAAGTTAATGATGAAGTCGTAGAACTTAAATTAAGCGAGCCTTGTTTCCAAGAATAAGTCAAAGAATCGTCGTCGGCATCAGAAGCATTAACTGAAAAAGTTTTTGATTGACTTGAATTTAAAGTCACGCTTGCAGAATTAGGAAGATAAGAATCAATTACTGGAGCAGAATTTTCTTCAGCTGAAATCCCAACATAAATTTCAAGTTTTCCTTCAATAGTTTCTTGTCCATCAAAAACTGAAATCGAAAGATTTCTTTGTCCAGTGAAACTTAATTGTGGAGTTAAAGTTAATTCGCTATCTGAAAGGATTTCAATCGTTATTCCCGTCGGTGAACTACCAACAGTGTAAGTTAATTCATCACCATCAGCGTCGTAAAAATAATCATTCAAGTTAACATCAATCGGTTGATTTGTTTCAGTGTAAACAAGAGAGTCAATTTGTTCCGATGGATTATTCTCCGTCGGAGTTGTGCCACCAAAATCAACATTTATTGATTGTGTAGAACTAGTATAGTGTTTATCATCGCCGGGCAGAAAGGTATTTGTTCCAGTATCAAGCGCTTCACATTTCCAATAATAAATTCCATCATCGACGGGATTTTGGGTAAAGTTATAATTAAAAGTAAACATTCGAACAAACAAAGACCCGAAACCAGTACCACCAAGCCAATTTTTCTGTTGAGTAATAGCCCACGATCCACCAAGATTAGTTCTAAAAAGAACTTTATCTATGGAGTAAGGATTGGGATTTAAAGTAGGGTCAGTCACACTGCACTTAAAAGAAATTGCATCATCTGTTTTATTCACAATAGTCAAATTAGCAGGCACCATAGCAGAAACCACTGCACCCAATACGCATTTCTTATCAACACAACCATTTTCACAAATAACTTTTTTCTCTACCCTACCTAAAAGAAGACTACAGGTTTGTTCAGTTAATTGATTTGCTGGCTGACCAATTCCCCCACATTTATCTTCAGCAGAAAGAACATTTCCCAAAATATTTTTGTAACAAACTGAACCCGCTTCATAATTTTGAAATAAACCAGCATCACTATCATAACATTTTGGATTTCCATTAAGATTACAAATCGCAGTTGTTGTAGGAGAAGTTGTTGTTGTCGGTGTTGACGGAGCAGGATTTTGTTTGCAATATCCTGCAGTTCCGCCAGAGAGAGTAACACAAGAATAACCCGTACCACAACTAACATATTTTGATTTCACATAGTGAGTGTTAAAATCACAATAATATTCTAAAACTTGAGTTGAACCTGAACAACTGTCAGTATAAAAATGTGAAGAAGTATCGCCAGATTTAAGTCCGTTTACATAAGATGCGGTTCTTGCACTACCATCCCAACCCGAAGAACCAATACTTGTTGGAGAGTTGTCAGAATCCACACATTTTGTGATACATCTCCCTATATTATAAGAATTTTCTGCACAAATTCTTCCCGTTGGACAAGTTCTGACAGAAGAATCAGGTCTATCTCCATCCTTTAAATGACTACAGTAAGATTCATTAATTTTTTCACCCAAACAATTATCAATTAAAACAATCTCGGTTCCAAGGTAGGGGGTGTAAGTTACTCTACTCAGAGTATTCACTCCAAAGGGATTAGTTGTACTATCTTTATTACCCCAGCTATTATCAACATCATTACAAGAAGCCCAAATCGCCATCCCAGTCATTCCCGAAGACAAATTAGTAGAATTATTATTGTTAAACGTCCAAGAAAAAATTAAGAAAGCAGATACAACTAAAACGAACGCAAAAAATTTCCAGCTAATATGTTTTCTAAACTCACCCGTCATTTTCCCTCTCATTTTAATACAAACTTAAACAAAAAGAGATTTATAAATTTAGTTACGCTGGGTTGAAAGAACTAAATATTTCTCTCCATCAGTTTCAAACTCGTCAATCACCGAAAAATTCTCTTTAATGAAATCAATAATCCAGTTTCGCTTCGCGAAAAATTTTGTTCTCGCGACGAGACTCCGCGTCGCAAAACTAACAACGACTTTGTCAGCAAGTGGAACAATCTCTTTCAAAAGTTTTTTTGAATAATCTCTCTCAAGCATTTCAAGAGAATCAAGTGTTTTAAACAAAAAAATTATTTTTGCATTTTTACTTTTTCTACCATTGTAGGTTCTTTTGGTAAAAGAACCCCATTCAGTTATAATTTTTTTAATTTTTTCCAATTCAAATAAACTTTCATGAAAAACCTTTCCCAGAATTTTTTCACTTTCAAAATATTTGTTTGTTAAATCTACTAATTGCCCCATCGCCTCGACGCCAATATAAGATTTAACTCCAAATTTTTTCATAAAATTAAAACTAAATCCATTAACCCCACAACCTAAATCAATGACGGAGAAATTCGTGCCGAAAGAGGGTGAGTGAGAAAGTGAACGACGTCGCGCGCGAAAGAATTTGCGCCGAAGGCGCAAATGGGTGGGTGGGTGGGGAAGAAAATTCCAAAGAAAAAATTCTACTATAAATATTATTATAATCTTCTAACCTTTCACGAGTAGAAATATGCTTCTTCAAAACAAATTCAGGATTTATTTTTTTCCCAGTCAAAAGCTTCTCACTTCCAAAAACTGAAAAAACCTTTCTCAACAAATCACGAGTTAATTTAATTTTGTCCTCGTCGGAAGTTTGTCTTCGCTCAAATTGGCTAAAAGCAAGTTCAACATCTTTTTTTGGAAGATTTGAAAATTCCTTTTTTTGAATTATTTTTTCATAAACTGATTTTTCCATAATTAATTAAAAGGTTTAAACTATTAAAAATTATTCTTTCTTAAAAAATCATTTCTCTCCCAAAATCTTTTCATTAACACATTAAAATATCAAGTTAGAATATAATCTCCAATTAATGGCTTGTTTGGATAAACAATAATTCCTTTTCCTTTTTGAATTTCACACTCAACAAGTTTTCTATCAATATTTGCTCCTCTCAATTTCAAAATTTCAATTGCTCTTTTTCTGTATCCTTTTTTGTAAAAAACATTGTAAAGAACAATTATTCCATCGGAAAGAAAAGAAACTGCTTCACCCTGCTCTATAAAAGTTGCACCAATGTGGGTCGGATTTGAAACTTCTCTTATCAAAAAAGAAGTGATTTTATGGCTTTCAAGATACCTAAATAATTGTTCCATGTAAATTCTAAATCTCGAACTCTCTCCAGAAAATGCAG
>JAGVXJ010000001.1 GCA_018303895.1 Candidatus Pacearchaeota archaeon | reverse complement strand
AAATCTGTTTTGGATAGATATCTCTTAAAAAATCCTGAAGAAATAAATAAATTGGAATATGAAATAAAAAGAACTCTGAAATCCTTTGACAAAATTTTTTCTCTTGATACTACAGGTATATCTATTAGCGATGTTACTGAAAAAGTGGAAAATTATTTGTTGGGAGAAAATTTATTATGAAGAATATTGAAGAAGCCTTTGAAAAAAAATGGCAAAAAAACTATCCAAAAGCAGTCCAATTAGAGACATGTTCTGTTTGTAACGGAAAATGCAATTTTTGTCCATATGAAGAAACTTCAAAAATATTTCCAAGATCACAAATGTCAGACGAATTATTTGGAAAAATTGTTGCAGAATTAAAACATATTCAACCACAACTTTTGGCAATGTACATGAACAATGAACCTCTGGCAGATAAAACCTTTTTTGATAAGTTAGGCAAAATTAGATTAGCTTTACCTGCTATCTATATCGATTTTTCCACTAATGGAAGTTTGTTAACAAAAGAAAAATCTCATGAATTAGTTTTAGACAAATATTCTCTCGATGAAATTAAGATAAATTTTCCGTCGACGATTAAAGAAGAATATGAATTAATAACGGGATTGAACTATGAACTAGGAATAATTAACATTAAAAATTTTATCAATCTTGCAAAAAAGTCTGAATTCGATGGGAGATACAGGATAATTATGGTTGGATCCACAAATCCAGAAAGAGACAAATTGTTTTGGGCTGATTTGGGCATAGCCTCAAAAATTTATTCTAAAGTTTCTCGTGGAGGAATAATTGAAACAAGTTACACAGCAAAAAAACAAGTTTCCGGTTGTCGATTTAATCGTCAAAATGAGTGGATGCATATATTAAGTAGTGGGGAAGTAGTATTATGCTGTATGGACTGGAACAAGCAAAATATTTTAGGTAATTTGAATTCTCAAACAATATTCGAGATTTGGAATGGAAAGAAATATAACTCTATTAGACAAAGAATAAACAATAACAATAATCCGGAATTTATTTGTAATAAATGCGAGTGGAGTATATAAATGAAAAACGAAAAATATGTTAAAGATTATTTTAGATCTGATAACACTGTCGCCAATTGGTGGAATCCTACTTTAGGTGATTATGCACACATTTTCAAAAAAGAAGAATTAATTGTCAAGAATTGGTTTCAAGGAAAAAACATTTCTTCCTGTCTCGAAGTTTCCTGCGGTAAGGGTCGTATTACAAAATTATTACATAATCTTTGTATAGATTATTTAGCGACGGACATATCTCCTCAAATGTTAAGTATTGCACAAAAAAATGTTCCTAATGCACATTTTAGAATTGAAGATGCAGAATCATTATCTTTTGATTGCGAAAGTAAAGATGCAATTATTTGTTTAGAAGCTTTAGTTCATTACCCAAATCCAGAAAAAGCATTAGCTGAATTTTATCGAGTTCTAAAACCCGAAGGTATTTTAGTTTTAGATTCAGATAATTCTAATAGTCTGCGTAGGATTGTCAAAAAAATTTACGGCAGACAAGAACTTGGTGAAGATATTTTTCAACCTTATTCTCGCAAGGCTTTTTTGTCTATGATAAACAATTCGGGATTTTCAGTCGAGAAATTGAATTACGTCGGAGTTATAAGCCCGATTAGAATTCATAAAAAAAATGCTCCAGAAAATTATATAATTGATGAAAAGTTAAGTATTAGATTACAAAACTTGAGGTTAGATAATATTCCCATCCTAAATCGTCTTTCTACATACCACTTAGTATTAGCTAAAAAAAGATAACTCAGTTTTCCCCTCATCCAAAAACAAATAATTTTAACGCATCTAAATCGAAGAATTTTATTTCTTCAATCCGAGATGAAGGAAAATTTTCAAAAGAAACTGCATAACCCAAATCAATCAGGCAAACATCTTGAAAGTCTGGCGAGAGAACAGTATTAACCTCATTTAAATCCAATTTTCCAAAGCCAAGAGAATGTATTTCTTTAACTGTGTTTTCTAATTTTTCTTGAAGCTTTTTATTCCTAACTCTTGTACTCAAATAATAAAGATTTGTTCCTTCAAAATATTCTTTGAGTATTGCCTTTCCATAAATAGTATTTCCATAGTCATGGACAAGATGAGTAATTCCAGAAATTTTCTTCGCCCTCGACAATAACTGTCTTTCTTGTTCTATATGCTGAATTCCCCAAAGATAATTCTTTCCAGATACCTTTAACACATAAACTGACCCTGCTTTTTCTACCTCATAAACTCCCATTGACGAAGCACCAAATCGTCTTCGAAAAACTAACGAAGAATCAATTTTCGCAATCGCTTCTTGTATGTTTTCCATAATTTATCCGAACAGAATTAATATTTAAACCTTATCTTATACAATCCCTAATTCTCTCTAACCCTAATCATTAAACCAATAGAAATAATTGTGATAACAATTAGATAATAAAACATAACTTGATAAGAAATATCCCAAAGCAAACCTGCAATGATTCCTGCGAAAATTGTTACAATTCCAATGACTGTGTTATAAAATCCTATTGCAGTGCCTTTCATTTTCCCCGACAAATCAGCGACGAAAGCTTTCTGATTTCCCTGAATAATCGCGTATACAAATCCGTAGGCAACAAACAAAACAAACAGCGAAATTAATCCGGTTAAATAAATAAAACCAGCCGAAACAAAAAGAAATAAAAACCAGCCCAGCAACAAAACTTTTTTTCTTCCAAATTTATCGGATAATTTCCCAAATGGAATTGAAAATAAAGACCAAGTTAAATAAAATAAAATTCCAAGAGAAAGTGCCGCAGCTATGCTTCCAGTAACTTCTTTAGCACGAACAAGCATAAACATGAAAAGTCCGAAATTAGCGAGAGTAAAAAACGCGATTACAAAAATTAAATATTTTAAATTCTTATTTAGATTCTTTATTCCGTTGATAAGACTTTTTTTCACAGGAAATGATTTTGGCTCTTTTACAAAGAATAATGGAACTAAAGAAACTGCAGAAAGAACCGCTGCAATCAAAACAATATGCTTAAAATCAAAACCAAATTTCCAGAATAAAATTAGAACTAAAATCGAACCAACAATTTTTCCTCCAGCGTCGAGCATTTGATGAATTCCAAAACCCCGCCCACGTTTTTTCTTTTTAGTTGATAAAGTGATTATAACATCTCGTGGAGCATCTCTTAATTTTCCAAACCTTTCTAAAGAAACAAATGCAAGAACAGCTTGCCATGAACTTGAAAAGAATAAAAGAAGTTTAAAAATTGTAGACATAATATATCCGAGAAAAACAAAAGGCATTCTTTTTCCTTTCAAGTCTGAAATCCATCCACCGAAAAGTTGAAACAAACTTGACATTCCCTCGCGTAAACCACTTAAAGCACCAATTGCAAGTCCGCCACCACCAAGAGACTGCACAAAAAATGGAAGCATTGGTGAAATCATTTCACTCCCAACATCATTAAAAAAACTCGCCCCCCCAAGAAGCCAGATATTTTTTCTTTTCTTCTCTTCAGAGAAATTTGTTTCCGCAAACCTCTCTTCTAAATTCACCTTTTTCCTCATAAACTTATTAGCATTGCCGAATTTATAAAATTAACAAATTTTTAGAAACTTTTCTAAAAGATTATTTTTTCCCAAAAATCGAATTTCTAATTTTTAACTTAGTTTCAAAAGCTTTTATTCCCCGAACATAATTTTCACCACTGAATTTATCCCCTACATCAGACAAAGGCAAACCATCTGCATATCGCAACGAAGCAACTAAATAACCATTTCTAAAATCTTTAATATCTTCGTTAAAAAATTCATCAACTCTATCAACCAAAAATCCAGTAATAGATCCATGAGAATAAATTATTCTGTCTACAAGCGGGTCTTTTTCGGTAAAGGGTACTCGAGCAGGATCAAGCCCAAAACGATTTCCATTGTCAAATCCTTCCATCCAAGAATTAACTTTACCTGAAATATCCATAATAAAATCAAGAGACTGTGATTTAAAAATATTTATTCTTTTCTATTATCTGTTTTCAAACAAACGAAAGAAAGTATCAATACCATATTTTGCCTGTTCTAAAGTTTGATATTTTACTCGTCTTAAATCGTCACAACCAGAAATCATCGCGGATAGTTTTTTGTCAATTTGTGGTCGATACAAACACAAAATATTTTTTCTCTGCCATTCCGGAACCCATTTATTCCTCTCGACAATTCGTCCAATTTCATAACCAACACCCAAACTTGCTTGAGTAACTTCAGCAACGAGAAAATTCGCTTGGCTCAACCAGTTCATATCACGGTCATGGATTTGTTTATCAGATAATCCACCCTCGCCCATCAAAGTCAAACTTTTATCCGCGACGTGTTCAGTTAAAACATGCCCGTGAGTTTTCAAATGTTCTACAATTCCAAGATAAATTGAAACATCATCTCTGCCACCTCGAATTGAACCCGCAAAATATATTTGATTCATTAGATTTATTATTTAGTTCTATTAAAAAAGATTTCTATACTTTAATCATAAAACATCTTACTCGAGCCGATTCTTACTTTCTTTGGGTCGAGATGAATCCATCCGCCACTAAAAAATTCCATCGCGGACAAAAGTTCAGAAAGATTTTCTTTTTTTACTCCACCAGAAATTTTTATTCCCCAAGGAAAATTTTCCCGCATTGTTTTAACCGCATCAATCGTCGCCCCGATTTTAGAATAACCCGTCGATGTTTTAACCATATCCACCCCATACTTCTTTGCAAAACCACACAGCTTTACAATTTCTTCTTGATTTAATTCTCCAGTTTCAAGAATAAGTTTCAGAAAAACTCGGTTATCACTCGCTATATGAGAAAGTTTGAAAATCTCTTCTTCAACTCGTTCTTCAATAGTTTGTGCAAAAATCAAATTTCTCCAAAAGTCATAGATTAATCCTTTGCATTCATTTACTCTTTTTTTGAAAAGTGAATAGTTCACAACTGCATCAATCTCCGTCGCACCATCATTAATCGCCTGGCTCATTTCCCCAAATTTATCATCTGTTGAATCTAAGCCGGTATGAAAGCCAACCACTGAAGCAATTTTAATTTCTTTCTCCAAACCATTAGATTTTAACATTTCAAAACTTTGTTTAACATCATAAGCTCTGACACAAATTCCGTAAGGTTTATCTTCAGCCAAACAAACATCTGACAAAAATTTTTCAAAATCAATATTTCTTTTCTGCTCATCTCCGTACTCATCCGAAGTTTTTAAAAAAGTATGGTCCAAAATACCCAAAATGTCTTTCTTGTTCAATTCAGAGATTGGTTTGATTACTGTGTAGTCTTTTGTCATAAAAAACCCATTATGTTCGAGTTTAAAAATTATTACATTTCTTCCAATGTCTCAATTCCAAGTAAATTCAAAGAATTTTTCAAAACAATCTTGAAACTCTCAACAAGTGCCAACCGACAATCTCTTTTGTTTTTTTCGGCTTCCATAACCGAGCAAGCATGATAAAATTCGTTAAACAATTGAGCAAGTTCGTAAGAATAATGTGCAATCAGCGAAGGATTATATTTTTCTCCAGCATCCTTCACAACCACAGGAAATTCAGAAAGTTTTTTCGTCAGTTCCCATTCCTGCTTTTCAAATTTGCCTACACTAAATTTTTTTATTTCCTTAACTTTTGCTTTTTTTAAAATTGAATTTGCCCGTGCATAGCTATACAACAAGTAAGGCCCAGTGTTTCCGTCGAAACTTATGGATTCTTTCGGATCAAAAACCATATTCTTAAAAATGTCAGTTTTCAAAAAATGATATTTAATTGCGCTAAGTGCAATTTTTGATGCTCTTTTTTCCAACTCTCTTTTCGGAAGTTTTTGTCTTTTCTCTAATTCTTCTCTCGCCAAATTCTGAACCTCATCCATCAACTCGTCGGCATCAACAACATTTCCTTCTCGCGATTTCATTTTCCCTTCGGGAAGTCCAACCATTCCGTAAGAAAGATGTTTTAAATTGTCAGCAAATTTGAAACCAAGTTTTTTCAAAATCAAAAATAAAACCTTGAAATGATAATCCTGCTCGTTCCCCGTAACATAAATACTTCCGTCAATATTTTTTTCAGCCTTTAATTTTGCCAAAGCTAAATCCTGCGTTATGTAAATCGAAGTTCCATCTGCTCGTAACACAACCTTTTCATCCAAACCATCATTCGTTAAATCAATAATAATTGCTCCGTCGTCCCTTTTTTTAAAAATTCCTTTGTTCAATCCGTCAAAAATAATCTCTTTTCCTTTAGTGTAAATTTTGCTCTCATAATAATTCGCATCATGTTTTATCCCAAATCTTTTGTAAGTTTCGTCCATTCCATCAAAAGCCCACTTATTCATTTTTTTCCAAAGAGCAAGAACATCTTTGTCGCCCTTTTCCCACTTCACGAGCATTTCCTGTGCTTCTTTCTCCAATCCAGGATTTTCTTTAGCCATTTTTGAGAACATAACATAAAAATCACCGACGAAATGATCTGGTTTTTTGTCTGGTTTTTTTCCGTTTCCGGACTTTTGATAAGCCAGCATTGATTTACAAATGTGAATTCCTCGGTCGTTTGTTTGATTCGCGCGAATAACTTTATTTCCGCCAAACTCCAAAATCCTTGAAACCGATTCTCCTATAGCCATATTTCTCAAATGACCCAAATGAAGCGGTTTGTTTGTGTTTGGCGACGGAAATTCAATCATCACTCTCCCAATCTTATTATCTGAATTCTTTCCATAACTATTTTTCAATTTCAAAATTTCTTTCAAAACTTTTTCAGAATCTTGTTGCTTGTTCAAGAAAAAATTAATATAAGGCCCAATTGCTTTTACCTTTTCAATTTTATCAGTTAAGTTTTTAGTAATCTTTTTGGCAAAATCTTCGGCGATTAGATTAGGAGATTTTTTCATCTCCTTTGCAAGAACAAAACACGGAAATGCAAAATCGCCCATTTCCGACGAAGGCGGAATCTCAATTAACTTTTCAATTTCTTCATTGGGAAAATTAATTCTATTCTCCACAAGAATTATGGATAAAATTTTCACGACTTCGGACTTCATGTATTAGACAAGATTAGAATAATTATAAATGTTTCAGTAGAGAATTTTTAGTCTTGAAAAATTCTCTTTTGGAAAAATTTGGGAATTTTTTTATGATTCTAAAATTATCAAATGTTTCAGTAGAAGAATCGGCAAATCGCAAACACTTTTAAACTTCAATTATTTACTTACCTCATGAAAATTGACCCAACAAATCTTGAACGAGCATTGGCAAATTCCGGAAAGCCTGAAAATAAAAAAACTGAACAAATGCCCCAAATGAATCGAGAACAAGAAATTGCTTTTCATCAAGGTTGTCTTAACACTTTGGTAAATGAAAGAAACGAATTGATAAAAATGATTGGCAACGTCGAAATGGTTATGCAGGCACACTTGAAACGTCTCGAAGAACTCGGCGTAAAAATGCAAAGTCCGGAAAAGAAATAGTCCAGCATATAAATACTTATAAATAAAACTTGTATCTTTGAAAAATGACTTCACAAAATCTTGAACTGGTCTTGATAGTTTTAAGAGAAAATTTACCCAAAATTGAAGAGAGAAAGAAAAAAATTCAGAGGGATGAAGACATTAAGAAGAATTATCCCCTTTATGTTCAAGGTGTTTTTGTCGAGACTATTAGAGACTATTTATCTGATAACAGACTTTTGGACATAGTCTCTCTTTACAAAAAACCGCTCGAACTAATGACTTTAACATCAGGAGAAGGAAATCTTGAGTGGCTTCAAATCGATCCAGACAAAGAAACGAGAATTTATTCTCACAATGGATCTCAAACAAGAGGAGTGAGAACAGTTACAAAAGACAAAACAATAAATATATTACAAGAAATATTTGATATTTATAAAAAACGCCTTCTTCCAGAAAAATTCACTGCTCTTGAAATTGTAAAACAAAATTTTGGAAGAGAAATAGAAGGAAATCTGGAAAAATATATTGAAGGAATCAACGAAGAAATTCGATTAGTTTCATCAGATAAATAATCTACTTTTCAAAAATAAGATAAATCAGATATAAAAATGACTCAAAAATTAAATGCACCATTTATTGAAAGTGTAGTAAAATCTGACAGTCTAACTTGTCATCAGTATGATATTGCGGGTTATTTAGCCCAATCTTGTTTGCTAAAAGATAGAATAACTGACGTGAAAAGAGAAAACATCTGGGAAGCTTATGTTTATCCGAGTTACAAATGCGACGGAGAAATCGATGACAAAAGAGTTAATTGTATTATAACCCCCCAAAAAGGGATTATCCAAAAAATTATTTTTAATCCGGAAAATTCCCTTTCTTCCTCTGGTGCACCAATTTCTTTTTTAGATTATCGCAACGGAAAATATGGAGACACTATTTTAAATTTTAATGCTGGATTTAAGGGGACTCTTGCGTCTGAACCCGAATTGAATTGTTTCCTTTCTAATTATTCATTTAAAGAGTATTCTAAAAGAGATGATAATTTTAATTGTAGTTGGTCCGCAATGAAAGAATATGTAACAGGACTATTTGCCCATAAAGTATCTTGGATTGGAATGTTTTGCCCGAGGGAAATTTCTTTTTCAATTAAAGAATAATAAAAAGATTTAATAATTTTGATTTTTTAATAATCCTATGAGATTTGTCCTTCGTTCAAAAATCCACAAAGCAAATGTAACTGAAGCAAATCTAAGCTATGTTGGAAGTATAACTATCGATGAAGTACTTCTTGAAAAATGTGGGTTTATAGAACACGAAAAAGTTTTAGTTGTCAGCAACACCTCAGGTGCAAGACTTGAAACGTACATAATTTCGGGCAAAAAAAACTCCGGAATAATCTGCATGAATGGTGCTTCAGCTCACTTAATAAAAAAAGG
>JAGVXJ010000015.1 GCA_018303895.1 Candidatus Pacearchaeota archaeon | reverse complement strand
AATTGAGAGGTTATGACCGTCCAGATAAATCAAGGCATCTTGCAGACGATTTAGAAAGCGAAGTTGTGGATATCATCGTGGAAACAATTTCAAAAAGATTTGATATCTCAAAAAAATATTATGAACTGAAAACAAAACTTCTTGGAGTTAAAAAATTAGAATACCACGAAAGAAGTGTTGAATATGGCGAAGTAAAAAAAGAATTTTCTTTTGAAAAAACCCTCAATCTAATTTACAATGTTTTCAATCAACTAGACAAAAAATTTTCAGCCATATTAAGAAATTTTGTGGAAAATTCCCAAATTGATGTTTACCCAAAAAAAGGGAAACGAGGTGGAGCATTCTGTGTTTATTCTTTGCTAACTCACCCAGTTTATGTAATGCTAAACCATACAAATAAATTGAACGACGCAAAAACATTTGCTCATGAAATGGGGCACGCGATAAATGATGAATTAATGAGGGAGAAACAAAATTCCTTTAATTTCGGAACACCAAGTTCAACAGCAGAAGTTGCGAGCACTTTTATGGAAGATTTTGTTTTAGAAGAACTTATGAAAAATGCCGACGACGAATTGAAATTAAGTTTGATTATGCAAAAACTCAATGGAGATATTTCTTCACTTATGAGACAGGTAGCGTGCGATTTATTTCAGAGAGAACTCCACAAAGATTTCAGAGAAAAAGGTTATTTATCTCATAAAGAAATTGGCGAGCTCTTTCAAAAACACATGAAAAATTATATGGGAGATTTTGTCGAGCAATCAAACGGCTCTGAAAACTGGTGGGTCTATTGGAGCCATATAAGAGAATTTTTTTACAACTACCAATATGCCTCGGGTTTATTAATTTCCAAATTCATGCAGAACCAGGTAAAACAAAATCCGGAATTTATTGAGAAGGTAAAAGAATTTTTATCATCTGGCTTATCGGATTCGCCAAAGAACATTTTTGCAAAAATAGGAATTGATATAACTGAAAAAAAATTTTGGGACAGAGGTCTTGATGAAGTTGAAAACTTGTTAGACGAAGCTGAAAAACTTGCGAAGAAACTCGGAAAGATTTAATTATCTTTCTTTATCGCTACAATCAACTTCCCAGAATAATTCCCATAATCATTTTCAGTTGGCTTGATTGTGCTTATTGAAATAGTTTTATTCTCGCCAGAATTTAGGTAAACAATGTTCTCAAATAAAAGAAATCTCTTAATATCCCCTTCGACGCGGAATTCCACCTTAATCGGGAATGTATAATTATTCTCGAGGAAAATCTCCCTGTTCCCAACAGAACCCGGCTTGATTATCCCAAAAGTTAGAACTGAAGTGTCTGTATCAAAACCTATTTTATCTCCAACAGTAAGTGTCGTCGGAATTTCCATTTTTTCCAAAAGAACTATTGATTTAATATAAAACCCAGTTAAGAAAATCATTAAACTCAAAATCAGCAAGATAACAATTAATTTATTTTTTCTTTTTTCCATCTCTTTTTCCAAAATATTTTCTAATGATGAATATTATTACTAGAATTGCAATTGCAATTCCTGCGATTATCACAATCAAGACGACGCTAATTCCTTCTACAAATTCTAATTCAACTAACTTGCTTGTGACTTCTCCACGCTCTCCACCGTAATAAATTAAAGTAATATTTGAATGGTAAATTCCCTCAGTAAAATTACTTGTATCAAAATAACCTTTTATTATTTTTTGCTCCCAAGGAGTTAATTGAGTTGTCTCTGTTTTAAAATCAAGAATCGGATTTAATCCTTCGAGAATAATCACTTGCGCATAAACCACTTCAATATTATTATTCCAACCGCTTTCTATGCCAATCTCATAAGGTTTGATATCGCCGATAGTTATTTTTTTTGTATAATTAACAATTTCAATAGATAAATCTCCGATTTTAAAATCTGATTCTGCTTTTACTATTTCCCCGTAATCCACGATCGCAATTGCTTTATATTTACCAGGGTTATATCCCTTGGTATCTAAAGTTTTTTTTAACTTAACCTCTTCCTGACTTTTTATTTCTCTTGAATTAAAATCCAATGTTTCAATTAATTTATCCGCCGACATTATTTCTATTTTAGGCTGAACAAAAATAGTTTCCACCCCCCTGCTGGTAAGATCGAGAGTAAAATCTACTGGTTCACCAGTATTTACATTTTTTGAATTAAGATTAAGTTCAAGATACCTTCCAGGATAAGGGACATTGATTGTTATAAGAGCCCCGATTGTAACCGATGTTCCAACAGTTGCAACAAGTTCAGGATCAACCGCCTCTTTTGCCCGTATAAAAATATGATTTTTTCCAGGGGTATCTATTTTCTCTGGTAAATCTATTGAAACTATTAATTTTCCCCCCCCAATAAGTTTTTTTGTGCTAAGCTTAACATAATCCGCCAGTTCTCCGTCGACAGAAATTTCTAATTCTTTTGAAGGATTATCTTCAATAATCTCATATACTATTTGCGTTTCAAAACCTGGCTCAAAATTAATATTCACTCTTCCAGGCGTTATCCCCAAAGCAAAAATTATCTCCGAAAAAAATATTATAGAAATAATTCCCGCACATAAATAATAAATCCCCTTTTTTTTCATTTAAAGACATAATCAAATCTATTTTTATATTTTACTAGAGAACATTCTAAAATTATATATAAGTTTGAGCATCTGCCGTAATAGTTACTGTTTTTGCATCTGTTGCCGCAGTATTTGGAATAACAATTCTTAAATGAATCTCTAATTCATCACGATTATCAAGGAATGTGAAATTATCACAAGCGCGAACACCAGTAGTAGAAACAGTTGTCCAAGAAGCAATGTCTAATCCAGAAGGACAAGAACCAGTTTCGTTTTGTGAAACATTCCATTGGAATACTGCTCCTGCTCCAATAAAATCCGCAGCTGATTTTGAAGAAGTCAAGTTTAAATTAACATCTTCATTTCCAATATTAACAATTACAAAACCATCAGAAATAGTGCTAAAACCAGTGCAGTTCATAATTCCTGTTGTTGTTAGTTCACAATTGTCTGTTGCTGTTGGAACATAACCACTTCCCCAATTAATAAAATCGTCATATGAAAAATTTACTTGAGTATTAGAAGTAATAGTAAGATTAGCTATACCAGTGTCTGTTACAAAACCAGAGAAAATTTTAAAATCCCCTATTTTATTTATTGTAATCACAAGGTTCATTGTTGCAAGAAGAACTGCAACAACAGCAACGAACATAAGCAAATCAGTTGACTTCATTTGAATCCTCCTGTGGCGGTTCTGAAAGAACTAAATTTACATTCCCAAGATTTCCTGATGAATCTTTATTATTATTATTTAATTCAAGATTGCTAGAATTCAAACTGAATGTTACAACGATTGAAGCGATTGATAGAATTATCGTCGCTAACAATAAAATCACTACAATTTTTTCTTTATTCATTTTACCCCTTTTTTGTTTAATAAAAACAAACTAAGAATATAATAAAATTATCTTATTTATAAACTTTTGGCTTGTCGAGGATATATCTCAATTAGTTGTTATTATTATTATTATTATTATTGAATCTCGTAGGTGTTTTGACTAAACTAATAAAAGAATAAACTCTATTGAAAGATTAAAGAAAATAAATCATTTATTTTTCAATTTTATTGAATACAAAAATTTATAAATAATCTTGCAGAATAATTCCTATGCAAATAAAAGGGGGAAAATTGTTTCTAGTAATCTGCTTGATTTTTTTCTTAATCACTTTTATCTCGGCAATTAATAATGAAGTGAAAGTTAAAACAATGCCCGAATATGAAGTTGAATTAGCAATAGGAGAAGAAAGTGGAGAAGGAAACTTCTGGAAATTTTTTAGCAAAATCGCAGATGAATATGGAGATGCGGTTTTTGCATTTCCAACAAATGAACTTGAATTTGATTTAATTGTTACAATAAAAAAAGATAATATAAAATTATCACATCCCAGTCTTGAAAATCCTTACAAGTTAGAAAATAATCCTTCAGGAGAACCAATTTATCTTGAGCTTGTTCCAAGTTGGTTCACATTAATTAAAACACCGACAAACGAGACAGAAATTTCTGAGGAAACAATCACAGAGATAAATGAGACAGAAGTTTTAACAAATGATGCTGAAAAAACAGCAGAAAATTTAACCGACGAAAATACTGAACAAAGTGTTACAGGATTATTCACTTCCGAAGAAAAAAAAGGGTCCTCTAACAAAACATTTTATTATGGAATTGGTGTTGCTGGATTTTTAATGATGGGTGCAATTGCTTTTATTACGGCCAAAAGAGTTAAATTATCAAGGAGAAGAAGAGGACTTGACCACCTTGATAAAATTTTAGAAGACATGAATCCCAAAAAAGATGTTAGGAATAAAAAGGATTTAATTGAGGATGTCAAAAAAAAGATGCAGGAAATTGAAGAAGATATCACAAAGATGAAAGAATAATTAATCAAATAATTTGACCATATAGTTTTTATCCAAGGAATATCCAAATTTTTTATAATACTCTCTGACTCCGACGCCAGAAATAATTTTTAATTGCTTGATTTCATTTTCTTTGCAGATTTTTTCAGCTTCGTCGATTAGCCATTTTCCAATTCCTTTATGCTGAAAAAAATTTCCTCGCTCTCCTAATTTCAAAGTTGGACCATAAACATGAAGTTCACGAATAATTGCATTTTCTCCAAAAATTCTTAAACGCAATAATCCAAATAAAATATCTTTTTTGTTTATTACCTCCAAAAAATATTCTTCTCCGTCAGATGCCTTGTATTTTGTGATTTTAAGTTTCAAATGAAAATCAACTTCGCCTTTTGCAAAACCAATTTCACGATAGCGAATTTCTTTTAATTTTGAACTCTTTTTTCTTAATTCTTCTTCAACATCTTTTCGCAAATCAATTTTTGTAGTTCCTGCGACCAAATATTCCGGGGGGATTTCTCTCATTATTCGCATAACTCTGCAATATCTCGGAATAACTTTCAGCATTTGAATGAGAAGTTTTTCTATTTCATCTTTGGTGTATGGCTTGTATTTCTTTTTCCAATATAGATTTTCCAATTCAGAGCCGGGCATAACTTGGCACGGATAAATTTTTAATTGATCTGGCTTAAATTTGTCGTCGGAGAAAAGTTTTTTGAAAAGTTGCAAATCTTTTTTCGGATTGCTTCCTGGCAATCCAGGCATTATATGATACCCAATTTTAAAACCTGCATTTTTCAAATTTCTCGTAGCTGTTATTACATCTTTTACAGTATGTCCTCGCCTAACTTTTTTGTAAATTTCATCGTCAATAATTTGCACCCCGATTTCAACCCGCGTGCAACCAAATTTTTTCATTCGCTCAATGTCAATTCTGTCCGGCCGAGTTTCAACGCAAAGCGCAACACAGCGATGCTTTGCTTTCTCATTTCTTTTTTGCGCTTCATCTAAACTTTTGCTTTTTTTACCATTCAATCCGTCGTAAATCCCTTTGAGAAATTCGTCCTGAAATTTTTTTGGATATTCTAAGAAAGTTCCGCCCATGATTATTATTTCAATTTTTTCTGTCTTGTGGTTCATAACTTCAAATGCTTCTATTCTTGCTTTAACTTGCTTGTAAGAATCATAATTAACATTTTTCGCGCGCATAACAACAGGACTTTTCGGAGTATAACTTTGAGGAACATTCAAACTCGGACAATAAATGCAATTTCCGTGCTTGCATTTTCGAGGAGGAAGCATAACAGCAACAGGAGTTATTCCTGAAATTGTTTTTGTCGGCTTCCTAATCTCTCCTGGTTTTGGTTTTAACATGAAACAACAACGCAAGCGTTGTTTTAAATTGTTTTGTGTTAAGAAAAATAATTACACTCTTAGCATATACAATTGTGCTGTTGGATGAAGAACAAATTCTGTTGGATTTTTTGCTTTATTTTTTGTTGAATAAAGATAATTTTTCTCTTCTTCTAAAATTATTTCTTGATATAACCAATCATCTCCTTGTTCAAATTTCCAAGTTCTATCTTTATGAGTTCGGATAACATCCACGGCAAAATAGGGGACCCCTTTTTCTTTTGCTTGGTCTTCTGCAAGTCCTACTATTCCGTCAGCAATTCCGTGTCTATGCTGTTTTAATCTTTCAAATGCTTTCTCGCTCATAGAATAATCTACATATTCTTCAAAAATATTAACTGGTCCAAGATAAACAGAACTTACTAAATTTAATGATTCTGGAAAAATGTCTCTTTTTCCTAATTCAATATTCTTTTCTAAATCATATCCTAGATAATTTTCAGGCATTTTTGGTTTAGCAGGTCTGAAAACTTCTGCGTCCTTTACCCAAAAGATAAATTGGGGTTGTATTTTTTCTTGTTCCATAATTAATGAGATATAATTGGGGTTTAAAAACTTTTCTATTTGTTACGACTTTGTAATGAATAAAATATTGACTATAATCTTCAAAGAAAAGTATATCCTCTAAAACACAACAATCCTTTTAGAATATTTTCTAAAGAAGAAGTTGTTTTAAATTGTTTTTGTGCTAAGAGAACATCACTGCACCATTCCATATTTTTTATTTTGTGCAGTCATCTTTAGAAAATATTTCAGTCTTTTTTCAAACATCTCATGACGAGCTCTTGCTCCTTCTATCCATTCAATGCGAATGCGTTTATATGATTCAGAAAAATTCTGAAAATTTTCCCAGGTCTTTTTATCTTGCTTTAATAATTTAAGAATATCTGGTTTGATTTTAACTTTTGAATTTTTTGAGAATTTATCAAAAGCATGTTTGACTGCATCAAGCCCAGCAGAAGTCATTTTTCCTTGTTCAATAAGACGATGAATGCGCTCTTTGTTTGTCTGCGAAAGTATGCTGTTTGGTCTTCTTGGAGTGAACCTTTGAGCAAAACTTTCATCATCCACTTTTTTTACAATGCTATCTATCCAACCATAACAAAGCGCTTCCTCGACAGCGTCATTATAAAGTATTCTCTTTTTGCCTGAAGATTTCCTGAAATAAATCAACCAGATTTCTTTTTTTTTATTATGATTTTTAACAAGCCACGAACGCCATTGTTTTCGATTAACCACATAGATTCTCTTTTTTATTTCCATTTTGAAATATGTTGATTATAAATATTCCTTTCATAACAATAATACTTATAAAATCTTTTCTAATTTTATCTTAATGAAAATAGGGATTATCGGGGGTTCAGGACTTGACGACCCGAATTTAATTCAAGATTACAAAGAGATTGAAGTTGACACGCCGTTTGGAAGACCGTCGTCAAAATTAATTACAGGGAAAATTTCTGGAATCGACGTGGTTTTTCTTGCGCGCCACGACAAGGGTCACACAATTCCGCCGACATATGTTAACAATAGAGCAAATATTTACGCGCTTAAAACACAAGGATGCAATTACATTCTTGCGACGACAGCGTGCGGTTCATTGCATGAAGAAATAAAACCAGGGGAGTTTGTGATTCTCGATCAGTTTATTGATTTTACAAGAAGAAGAGAAATTTCTTTTTATCAAAAATTTGAAAATGGAAATGCGAAACACGCGTCGATGGCTTGGCCTTTTTCAAGAGACTTGAGAAAAAAATTAGCGCAGGCCTGCCGAGATTTGAATTACAAATATCACTGGAGAGGAACTGTGGTTACAATTGAAGGCGCGAGGTTCTCAACAGTTGCCGAAAGCAAAATGTTTCAGTTATGGGGCGCAGATGTAATAAATATGTCCACAGCTCCAGAAGCGATCTTAGCGAATGAAGCAGAAATTCCCTACGCGGTTATCGCAATGCCAACAGATTATGACTGCTGGAGACAATCAACAGAACCAGTAACTTGGGAAATAATTTTGAAAGTTTTTAACGACAACGCACAAAGAGTCAAGCAGATTTTAATGAAAGTTATTGAATCGTTTAATGATGATTCTCAAAGAGTCGAAATTAAAAATTCAATTCGCACAGTTCCGAACTGGCCAAAGCCCGGAGTGATGTTTCGCGATATTACGACGATGTTAAAAGACAAAGAAGCCATGGAAAAAGCAATGAATATTTTTGTCAAAAGATACAAGGATAAAAAAATAGATTTAGTTGCCGGAATAGAATCACGGGGTTTTATTATCGGAAGCATTCTCGCGCATCAGCTCGGAGTTGGTTTTGTTCCAATAAGAAAAAAAGGAAAATTGCCGTTTGAAACAGAAAAGCAAGAATATGATTTGGAATACGGAACAGATGTTATTGAAATTCACAGGGACGCAATTCATCCTGGGCAAAGAATTTTAGTCGTCGATGATTTGATTGCGACAGGCGGAACAGCAAGCGCAGCAGCGACGCTGATTGAAAAACTCGGGGGACAAATTGTGGAGTTCGCTTTTGTAATTGACTTGCCTGATTTGAAAGGAAAAGAAAAAATAGCAAAATACAAAGTTTTCTCCTTGGTGGAATTTGAAGGGGAATGATTATGATAACTTCAGAACAAATAGCAAATGACTCTATTATAGCAATCTTAGAAACTTTTATTTTAGTTATTGGGGGCATCTATCTCAATATCTCTTGGATATGAAAGAGAATGGAATGTTATAGAAAAAATTTTTGCCATTCTGGGGGTAGTAATTGTTATCAAAGTAGTTTTATTTATATTGCCTTTTTTTATCGAAGCTTTACAAAACTTGTTTTTAACCCATCAACAACCACTCTCAGCGAAGCATTTAAGCGTAAGCAAAATGCGAAGCCATTAATATCTCGCGGAAGCGAGCAATTTATAATCCTCCCATCTTTCCCTATTTTATGAAAACCTCACAGGAAAAAGTCTGGGACAACATTGCAAAAGAATGGAATGAATTCAAGCAAACTCCGTCAGAAACAGCGACGGAATTTTTAAACAATTCGTCAGGAAAGATTCTTGATTTTGGAAGCGGTTCTGGAAGAAACTTATTGAAAATAAAAAAAGACAGAAAAAAAGAATTTTATCTCGTGGATTTTTCTCAAGAGATGCTTAATCTCGCAGAAGAAAGATCAAAAGAATTAGGAATTAAAATTATCGCAAAAAAAGCAAGTTTGGAAAAAATAGATTTCCCAGATGAATTCTTTGATTCTGCGATTTGCGTCGCAGCAATTCATTGTATTGAAACAAAAGAAAAAAGAAAAAAAGCTCTGAAAGAATTATTTCGGGTTTTGAAAAAAGGCGCGAAAGCAGAAATTGAGGTCTGGAATAAAGATTCCCCAAGATTTCGTGGAGAAAAAAAAGAGCGAAAAATTAAATGGCGCGACAAAGGAGAACGATATTATTATCTTTACGACGAAAAAGAATTGCAAGAATTATTAGAAAGCGTCGGATTTAAAATTCTTGGAACAAAACCGCACAGCGCAAATCTTATTTTTATCGTTGAGAAATGAATTGCTCAGTTTCACCTTAGATAAGATTTTAAACAGTCTCTTCAGAAAATGCCTGTATTTTTCCGACACGGAGCAATCAATCACTGAACGAAGTGAATCAATTTATTTTTCAAATCCCTTTACAAAATCATTCACAAATTCAAAACTTCCATCATTAGGGATCACAACATCAAACTTTTTTTTGTAAGTTTCTAAATTATTTTCAACATTTTCATTCAAAAAACCAATTGTCAAGAGATTTTCATAATCAAACCCTTCAATCATCCCTAAATCTCCGAGGCTGTCACCGAGTAACAAAACATTTTTTCTTTTTAATAATTCTCTGTAAATCGGAAGATGGTTCAATGTAACTTCTGATTTATTAAATGAATGAATTATTGGCTCTTTAACTTTTGTGACAATTCCTTTTTCATTGAATTCAAATAAATTCGCCACAACAGAAATATTGTCATAAAGCATTCCTTCTCTTTTTAGATACATTGGAATTACTGAACCGAGCCCGCTTGAAGAGATAATCATAAGGGGGATATTGTGTTTATCAAGAAATTCTAAAAATTCTTTTGTTCCTTCTCTAAATTCTAATTTAACATCTTGAACAAATCTGTCAAGAGTTTTTTTATCAAGTCCAGAATCAATTAAAAGTTTAAAATGGGTTGTCCACCATTCTTTCATCTTAGCCATCTTTTCTTCATGGGAAATCCTAGAATCAATTTCATAAGGATGATATCGATCAAACAATTCATTAGCCTTTTTTGCATAATCAGAGGTGAGATAATTTCCATTTCGTAAATATTTCATTATTGATTGTGTTTTAATTCCGTCGATATTTGCCTTTGTAAGAGTTAAATCAAAATCAGCCAAAACATGAAACTTTCCAACTCCTGCTTTTAAAATTCTTTTTTTCTTTTCTCCAAAATTTTTCTCATCCCGAATAATTATATCTTCCATAAAATAATATTGTTTTCTTAATTATAAAAATCCTTCTAAAGATAATCATAAAATTTAATTCCGATAGCATCTAAAGTTTCTTTTGAATTTGAGGTTGCATCTGCCCTTGTAAATCCTTTTTCTTCAAACATTTCATAAGGAATTACATTTAATATTTCTCTTGAAATTATTTTTATTCCAGTAGTAGTCAAACCTTTTCCTCCAAGTTTATATCTAAGAGGGCAACCATTAGCTTTTGGAGTAAAAACTCTTGAGCCTTCAGGAAGAAAACTTTCTAGTCTTTTCACAAGACCTTTGTCTAACTCACAATCGATTTTCAAAACATTATACTTTTTTTCTGACATAAGAATTTAGAAATAAACTCTCTTATAAATTTTATTATACTCTACTTACTCCTTCTGACTATTTTTTTAATTTCATTCAATGAATTATAAATATAATCTAAATCTGTAACAACTCTCTTTCCTTGTTCATAAATTCTAACTCCTCCAGCACGTTCAAGGGAAGATAAGCTTTCTTGTTTACTTTTTATATTATTTTTATTAAAAAGAGA
>JAGVXJ010000080.1:525-5165 GCA_018303895.1 Candidatus Pacearchaeota archaeon | reverse complement strand
CAATATGGTTTAATCTAAGGGGCTTAAATCTTGATAATAATTTGAATTTCAATTTAACAGATGAGACATTTTATTCAACAGCAGAATGTTTAAACTGGGAAAATGGAACTCATTTTTCAAAAATAAATAATTTTGGACTGCCAAAAGAAGAAGATAAGTTCTCAACTCGGCAAATTTGGACTTCAAATAATGCGTTGTCGAGAGGTTATCTGTACGGGGGCTCGTATCTGGTTTCGGGCAGCTCGAATTTGTCGGGTTCTAATGGCGATGGTCGGGTGGTTCTTGCGAAGGCGCTTCGCGCCTGAGCCAGCGTTGAAAATTCCAGTAAGTTTTATTAATGCGGTTGAATTTTTAAAATTCCTAGCCATAAGCTAGGCCACAGGTCAATTTATTTGCGCATTGTTTAAGTTTATTTTAAGCCAGTAAAATTCAACTTTGATAATTAGTAGTTATGATATGAATGCGAAAATTAAAAAAGTGGTGGCAGATTAAATCTGATAATTGGTAAATTGGCTATTTCATTGTCGAGAGGTTATCTGAACAGGAACTCGAATCTGAATTCGAACAACTCGAATTTGTCGAATTCTAATGACAATGGTCGAATGACTTATCTTTTGGTTAGGAAAATGAAATCTCACAAAAACCTCTATGACAAAATTAGTTCTTTAAGTAATTTAATTATTGCTTACAAAAAAGCAAGAAAAGGAAAAACTAAAAAAGATTATGTAAAAGATTTTGAAAAGAATTTAGCATATAATCTCAAAATTTTGCATGATGAATTAAAAAATCAAACTTATACCCCAAGACAATTAAAAACATTTATTTTAAGAGACCCAAAAACTCGTAAAATTTCAAAATCAATTTTTAGAGATAGGATTGTTCATCATGCTTTATGCAATATCCTTGAACCTATTTTTGATAAAACATTTATTTACGATTCTTGCGCAAACAGAAAAAGCAAGGGAACTTTATTTGCATTGAACATATTTGAAAAATTCCAGAAAAAATCTACAGATAATTTTTCTAAGAAAGTGACAGAGAGATTCTTTTTGGGGTGATCAAAAGGAAAATAAATTGCAAAAAGACAATTAATTTGATAAAATTAATTTTAAACAATTTTGAATATCAAAAAGGAATTCCCTTGGGAAACCTGACATCGCAATTTTTCGCGAATGTTTATCTTAATGAATTAGATTATTTTGTGAAATCATTCTTAAAAGCGAAATATTATATTCGTTATGTTGATGATTTTATTGTATTACACAAATCAAAATTCCAACTTGAAATGTGGAAAAAGGAAATTAATTCTTTTTTGGATAGAGAGTTAAAAATTGGATTGCATCCTGAAAAGTCAAAGGTAATTTCTTTGTCTAAGGGGGTGGATTTTGTTGGTTTTAGGAATTTTTATTACTTCAAAATTCTAAGGAGAAGAAGCATAAAGAATATTCATTCAAAGAAGGTTTTATTGGATGGAAAATTTATCTCGAGGGAAAAATTCTTGGAAGTTTTTGAGGGGTGGAAGGCATATGCATTAATAGGGAATAGTTATAAAATTATTCGGGTTTTAAATAAAAAATTTGAGCCCTGAAAATCTTAAAAACCCTATTTGCTTTTTTTCTGAATGGTTTACATAAAGAAGTTGGTGATGTATGGGTTCAAAAGTTTTCCGAGAAAAACAGAACTTCCGTTCACGCAAGGGATTAATGTAATTCTCGGACCGAACGGCTCTGGAAAATCAAATGTTTCTGATGCGCTGTGTTTTGTTCTTGGAAGATTGAGCATAAAATCAATGCGCGCTGCGAAAGCGAAAAATCTTATTTTTTTGGGAACAAAAGTTGCGTCGCCGTCGCAAGAAGCGATGGTTGAAATTGTTTTTGACAATTCAGAAAGAATTTTTTCCTTGGAAAATTCAGTAAAGAGAATTGTCAGAAGAAACGGGCAGAGCATTTACAAAATAGACAATCAAACAAAAACAAGGCAGGAAGTTTTGAGTTTATTAGCTCAAGCAGGAATTGACCCAAACGGATTTAATATAATCCTTCAGGGGGAAATTCAGAATTTTGTCAAGATGCAAACAGAAGAGAGAAGAAAAATTATCGAGGAGGTTTCTGGAATTTCAATTTATGAATCAAGAAAAGAAAAATCTCTCAAGGAACTGGAAAAAACCGAGGAGAAATTAAAAGAGGTCAACGCGATACTTCGCGAGAGAACTTCTTATTTGAATAATCTTGAAAAGGAAAGACAGCAGGCGTTGAAGTTCAAGAAGATTGAAGACGACATTAAAAAATTTAAGGCGAGCATTATTTTTCAGAATTTAAATTCAAAGAAAAAAGAAATTGAAAAAGTGGATGAAGAGATTTTAAAGAAGACCAAGGAAAAAGATAAATTAAAATCTTTGATAAAAGATATTCAAAAAAATATTTCTGAAAATTCGTCGAGAATTGATTCTATAAATTCCACGATTCAGAAGTCAACTGGTTTGGAACAGGAAAAACTCAATCAAGAAATTGCAAATCTTCGGGCAGAACTTGCCGGATTGAATGTTAATATGCAAAATTTGGAAAATAAAACTTCTTCAACATTAAAGCAAAAACAAGAAATTATAAAATCCATAGAAGAAAATGAGGCATCAATAAAAAAACTTCAAATAGAATCACCGACGCTGGCAAAGAAGCAGAAAGAAATTGACGAGAAGAGAAAANNNNAAAAAGCTGGAAGAATTTGAAAAACAAAGAAAAAAATTTTACATGATGAAATCGGAACTGAAGGTTTTGAAAGACAGAATAAACGACAAAACTTCTGTGCTGAATAGTTACAACAACGAATCGCAATTTTTGGTTAAGCAGATAGAGTCAATCTCTCTTGAATTATTTGACAAAAAAACGAACAAAGAAAAATTGGATGCGCTTAAATTTTCCCTGAAAGAGAAAAAAGAAGTTCTGGAAGAATTAAGGAAGGAAGAAATAAAACTGGAGAAGATATCGTCGACAAATGAATATGAAATTGACAAGCAAAGCAAATTAATTGAAAACATTTCCAAGATTGATATTTGCCCTGTTTGCAAAAGCAAAATGACGCCGGAACATATTCATTCCATCGGCAAAGAAACGTCTTTGAAAGTAAATTCTCTGAAAAAGCAAATTGAAGATTCTGACAAAGAACTTAATTCAATTTATCAAAAAAGAAATATTCTCAATCAAGATATTGACGCTCTCACGACGGAGATTTCAAAAAGAGAATCGGATTTGATTAATATTTTGAATATTGAAGAAAAGAAAAAGCAAATAAAAATTTTGCAGGAAAAAATAACAACTTCCAAACTGGAAATTTCTGAATTGGAAAAAACAAAAAAGAAACTTGAAATAAATTTCGACGACAATATGAATATTGAAGAAAAATACGAAACGCTTTCAATTGAGGTTCAGGAAGTTTCCCTTCGAAATAAGGAGAATCTTAATTCGGAAATTTCTTTCAAGCAAAGAGAACTTGAACGAGCGAAAATTTCTCTGAAGCAACTTTTGAGAACACAGGAAGATTTGAACGATGAACTTGGCGAAGTTAAAAAAATAATAAAACAAAAAGAAAGTTTGCTCGCGTCGAAGAGAACTCAGGAAGAAAAATTGACGAAGGAATTTGAAAAATTAATTCAGGAAAGAGATGGCTTGCAGAAACAAATCCGCGACTGCGAATTGAAAATTTCGCAGGAGAATAATTTGGTTTACAATGTTGAGCAGGAGATAAATAATTTGAAAATTGACAAGGCGAAAATAAAAGCTGAACTGGAAAATTTTGAAACAGAAATGCTTGAATTTCCGAATGTGGAAATTATCAGAACAAACAAGGAAACGCTTATGGAGAGATTGAGCAAGGCGCAGGAAATTATTTCTAATATTGGTTCGGTGAATATGCGTTCGCTTGAAGTTTATGATTCTGTAAAGAAAGAATATGATACAATCAGCGAGAAGGTTCAGATTATTGAAAAAGAAAAATTGGGCGTGTTAAAAATAATTCACGAAATCAATATCAAGAAAAAGAAAGTTTTTTTAAAAACTCTGCAAGAACTTGATGAAATCTTTTCAAAGAATTTTTCGCAACTTAATTCAAAAGGCATTGTGACTTTGGAACTTGAAAACAGAAAAGACCCTTTTGAGGGGGGGGTTAATATAATTGTTAAAACAGGGCACGGAAAATATTTTGATGTGAAGTCGCTTTCAGGAGGAGAGCAGACCCTCGTCGCTCTTTCGCTGATTTTTGCAATTCAGGAATTAAAGCCGTATTATTTTTATATCCTCGACGAGATTGACGCGGCGCTTGACAAAAAAAATTCAGAACGACTTGCAGACTTGCTGAGAAAATACATGCAGAAGGGGCAATACATTGTAATTACGCACAACGACGAAGTAATCTCAAATGCGACGAATCTCTACGGAATTTCCATGCATGATGGAATTTCAAAAGTTGTAAGTTTGAAAATTTAATTTTAATTCATGCTCGTGGTATCCTCGAGTGCAAAAGAGATGCCACTTTCCAGCGTAAGAAGGGAAATTCAAAAAAACCGCTTAGGTTGTTTTGACATGCATGATGGAATTTCAAAAGTTGTAAGTTTGAAAATTTAATTCATGCTCGTGGTATCCTCGAGT
>JAGVXJ010000080.1:0-483 GCA_018303895.1 Candidatus Pacearchaeota archaeon | reverse complement strand
CATGCTCGTGGTATCCTCGAGTGCAAAAGAAATTAAAAATTTAATTAAATCTCAAGTTTTAAATACTCGAATTATTTTAATTGCATATGGCATCAACACCACCTGGTCCGCAAAAGATGAAGATAGATTATAATATTGACAGAAAGACATACGACGATTTTGCAAAGAATTGCAGTCGGAAAGGTTTTGCGCCTCAAATTATAATTGAAAAACTTATAAAAAAGTTTAATGAAACCGGACAGATTTAGTTAAAAATTTATTCGGAAAATCAATTTTGATTTATTTTAATTTCTTAAACAATCTAATACAGATTCCCTAATTGAATAAACAAGTCCTGGATTATATTCATTGCATTTTTCATATTTTGCTTTATTCCCGCAAGAGCAAAGTTCCCCGTGTTCTGTTTCTTCCTCTTGATTGCAAACTATGTACATAGGGCATATTAAATCTAAACTTTTTCTAATCCCTGAAAGAATTATTCTT
>JAGVXJ010000014.1 GCA_018303895.1 Candidatus Pacearchaeota archaeon | reverse complement strand
CTTTGTTCAACTCATCTTCCATACCTAAACAAAACCAAGTAGATTTTATTTATTTGTTGGTTTTGTCCCCACAGCAAGCTGTGGGGTATACTTCGTAATCAAAGAGAAAATAATCAGTCCAGCAGCAATAATAAATATAAAAAAACCAGTAAGAACAATAATTGGCGCAAAAGGTTCAAGCCACGAAAAATTTTTATCCGGCTGGATTAAAGTCATCATGCATACCCCAACCATAACCAACATGAACAAAGCCAATCCAAGCAAGAACAATTTTTTCGAGTTTGTTTCCATGTTTAATCAACCCAGGAATAGTTTAAAAATATTTAGATAAAAAAATATAAAAAAAGCCGGGGCAAAAACCCCGACGTGGAAAATAAAAAATAAATTAATAATTTAATTCAGTATCAGTTACGGGCCTATCTCCAAACTTCAATTCCTAAATCGGACATTGACTTTTGAGGTCCAGCTCTTTCGTTCTCGAACGACTTTCCAAGAACGTATGGAGATTTAACACCAGTCATAATAGTAATAACTCTGACTTTTCCGACAAAATCTTTACTAATTCTTGCTCCGATAATAACTTGAGCATCGTTGCTTAAGTTTTCCGAAACAGTTCTTCCAATGATATCAAACTCTTCCAGTTTCAAATCCGGTCCGCATGTGATATGAATTAAGGCACCAGTAGCACCTTGATAATCCACGTCAAGTAGAGGATGTGTCAAAGCTTGCTTACATGCTTCCATAACTCTGTCAGTAGCGTCAGATTCTCCAATACCAATAACTGCAACTCCACCATTCTTCATAATAGCTGAAACATCAGCATAATCAAGATTGATCAATGAAGGTAAAGTAATTGTTTCAACAATACCCTTAATCATAGTAGAGACCAATTCATTAGCAACTGCAAAAGCCTGTTCAATTGGCAACTGTCCAGCAATATCTACAAGTCTGTTATTATCTAAAACAATACAAGTGTCTGTAACTTCTCTCAATTCCTGTAAACCGAATTCTGCTTTGTCAATTCTTGCTTTCTCTGCTTCGAACGGCATTGTAACAACACCAATTACGACAGCACCAGATTCTTTAGCGATTTGAGCAACGACAGGCGCAGAGCCTGTTCCTGTTCCACCACCAAGACCTGCAAGAACGAAAACCATATCAGCACCACCAACAGCTTTCTTCAAGTCAACCAAAGCTTCTTTAGCTGCTTCTCTACCTACTTGAGGTCTTCCGCCAGCTCCAAGTCCACGAGTCAACTCTTTCCCTATAAGAATCTTATCGTCTGCTTTAGTAACGCTCAAATGAAGAGCATCAGTGTTTGCTGCAAAAACTCCAGCACCAGAAATTCCTTTATTGTAAAGCCAAGTAGTCATATTACAACCGCAACCTCCACAACCTATAACCTTAATGTTTGCCTTTCCAGCTTTTAATTCATCAAAGTTAATACTGTGAGAAGCTGAATTCTGAATTGCCTCTTTTGCAAAATCTAAAACCATTTTGTTTTTATTTCTTCCTCCTTTGTAATTCTATCCGTCGGAGAATTATCACATTGAGGATAACCTTCCAGACTAATCCCGAGAACAAAATTCTGTTTAAATATTCTTCGCTAAAAAAATAGATATGTTTTGTAATGAAAAAGGAGTAATTTGAAAAATTATCTCATACTCTTTTCCAACTTCCTTATCTTTTCCCCAGTTGAAATAAATTTCAAGTAAGGCGAAAATTCAAATTAGTTTTTCTAGTTTTCGAATTTTCAGCCAGCTATCATTAATTTTTCTATTTGCTTCTTCGACAACAATTTCCAAAAACTCATCGCCAACCAGAATTTTTGAACTTTTTATTATCGGAAATTCCAATCTTTCAGTGCTGTTTAATTCCAGAATAATTTTTTTCCCTAAACTCAACAAACCAGATTTTTTCCAGCCAACAAATTGCGCCTTCTTCAAAAGTTTGTCCGCATCTTCTAAAGTTCTGCACGCGACATGAAGAATGCAAGGATCCATTTTGAACTTCACAAGAGATTTTTTATGTTTCCTATTTTTAACAATTGCCATCAATTCACTTTTTATTTCTCTCAAGGAAATTTCACTATGAAAAATATCCAAGAATGATTCCCTATCTTTTTGTTTTTTCTCAATCATAATCACCACTCTCCCTGAACATGACGAAGTTGTATAATAATTTTTAAGAGAATTTATTTTGTCGCAAAGAGGCTTGATTTCAGCGTCGACACCGCCAATAAAAGATTTATCTGGACGAGAAAGTGTATCTTTTTTTGATTGTAAAAATGAGTCACCCATTGAATAATAAAGTTTAAGTAATTTAAAATTGTTGTGGAACCATGAAAAATCACAAAAAGCCAATTATCGCGACAACTTTGTCCGGACTATTCATCAAAAGCGAGCCCTGGAAAAAAGCGCACATATTATGGTACAGAAATGCCGCAGAAAAATTAAAAGATGAATCAATAATGGATTGGGCAAATAGAGAAGACTATTTTTTGGGTGTAGATGAAGTAATGAAAAAATTGCATCCTCAAATGTCTAAAGAAAACCGAGTTCAAAAAGCAAGAGAAATGTTTTTCGATTCTGTTTGTGAATATATCGACAAAAGACCAAATTTGAAAAATCCGCAGGTTATTGATTATTTCAGAAAGTTAAAAGAAAATTACAAAATCGCTTTGATTACTACAAACACGAGAAAAGCATTAGACAAAATTCTCTACTCAATTCATCTTGTTGATTTCTTCGACATAAAACAAACTTCCAAAGTCAATGAGAAAGATAACAAAAAAATAGTTTTTGAAAGATTCATAAAGCGATACGGAAAACCGATTGTTTACGTCGGTGGCGATAGAAAAGATAGTTATAGTTTTTGTGAAGAAAATAAAATTCCGGCAATTTTCGCAAACTTCGAAAAGGAAAAAGAAATTTTAGGAATTACATCAGTTCATAGATTAGATGAATTGAAAATAGAATTAGGAAAATTTTTATAATTTTTTTGGAAAATTTATTTTTGTAAACTTCTTCCAAGAGATTTTAGTAAACCGTCAAGATTTTTATTGATTTCCTCTTGAGTGTCTCTTTGGGCAAACTTTCTAACTTGCACAAGCGTTCCACCATAAACCGTTGCCAACCATTCAAGCTTGTCTTTATCTTTAACCCAATCAACATTAAAAGAGTATTCGTGTCCGCCCAACTTACAGGTCAAAACTTTATAATCTGCCCCAGTATCCTCGCAGACTCTCTCTTCCAAATAAGTTTCACAACCAGGAACATCAAAAGTTTGAATTATACCCATGTATTTTAGATTAAGTTCTTATTTATAAAAATTATTATACTAATCTTTTGGTAAAATTTCAGCCCTAACTCCATTTTCTTCGCAAAGTTCAAGGAATTCTTTCGCATCGTCATCAGTTCCGACGATACTACCATAATGCATGGGGATTGCTAAATAAGGTTTGATTATTTTCGCAGATTCAGCAGCCTCTTCCGGATTCATAGTAAATCTTCCACCAATCGGCAAAAGGGCAATAAACTTTTTATTCGGCTGATTATATCCTGTCAAATTATTCATTTCTGGAATTAAATCCGTATCGCCGGCATGATAAATTAAAAGCCCATTAATTTTTATTATATATCCAACCCCTTCTTCTTCTTTTGGATGAAATGGTTTGTTTATATTATATGCATGAACTGCCGAGACTTTTATTTCACCGATAGATAATTCTTTTCCCGGCTCGATAATATCAATTTTAACTGGAATTGAAAATTTAGTTATCTTGCTTTGACAATCAGCAGGCATTATAATTCTAGTTCCATCTTTTACAATTTTTTGCAAATCAGCGATGCTACAATGATCATAGTGGTTGTGAGTAATGAAAATTAAGTCTGCCTTTTCAACTCCTTCCTTGAGATTGTAGGGGTCAATGTAAATAAGTTTGGAATTCCTAATAACAAAACTTGAATGCCCTAACCACGAAATTTTTATTCCATCGATTTCCATATTGAATATTTTAAAAAAGATTAACCATTTTTAAAGCTTAGCAAAACTCTAAAGATCCCGAAATTATTCGAACCCATCTAATAGTCTTTTTTTGAAGATATCAAAATCCTTAATTGGAACTCTTCCACCAGAAGCTTTAGGATGACCTCCACCGGAAGCAAGAGGAATTCCTTTAGTGCAATTTTTCATAAGAAGATTCATATCTTTTTTTCCAGATTGATTTCGAGCATTAACCCTAAGAAAATTTTTATCAAGAGGATAAGAAACAATTACTGAAGATTCAGGATTTCTCAATGAAACAATTGTCGCAACTATTGAACCAATATTAAATTTCGGCTTAATCGAAAAAATAAAAAGTTTTTTTTCTGGAAAAGATTCAGCATCGTTATCAAACTTTTTAGCCCACAACTGAATTTCTTCATCAACCAATTTGTGATATTTTTCAAGGAGCTTGTAATTCCCCAAAACTAAGATTTCATAAACTTTTTTCTCTTTCCCAACAAAATAAATAAGAGAAGAAGCAATTTGCCGAGATAATTTTCCTGGAACAGATTCCGCCACCAATTCAGGATTAAAAGAAGGATAATACTTTTTGATAAATTTAGCACATTCATCAGTCTTGTAAACCATATCTGAAATAATTGAAGTACAAGTCAAAAGAATCAAATCATCAAGATTACAAAAATTTTTCCCCAAAGAGTACATTACATAACCAGAACAAAAACCGTCGTCGGTTTTTATAATATTTGGAGAATCTTTGAACTGGGAATTTAACGGATGGTGGTCAATTAAAAATGTATCAAACTCAGAAGTAAATTTTGAAAAAGATTCTGAATCAATAGTATCAATTGAAATGTCAGAAATAAAAACTTTGCTAATTTTTTTTGTTTTAAATTCAGAAGTAAATTTGTCTAACATACCAACTTTTATATCAGTAAAATTTATTGAAACAGGAGAAATATTTTGACTTTCCAAAAATTTTTCAAGCAAGATTCCGGAGATAACTCCATCATTGTCATTATGGCTAATAATCGCTACTTTATCCTTTTTAGAAATATTTTTTACAAATTTAATAAAATCAGCTTCTGAACCTTTAACAAAAATCATCTTCCAGAAAATCCTCTTTTCGATTCTTCAAAAATAATAGTAAAAAGAGCATAAGCCAAATCAGGATTTATTCTTCCTTTGTATTTATTAATTATTTCTCTTTCCCTCTCTACATCCTCAATTGGAAGATTTTGCTGAATCTTATATTTCATAAGTTCATTAACAATTCCAAGCCTTTCTTCAAGCGTTGAAATCAAAGAGTCATCGATTAAATCAATTCTACGCCTCATATCAAGAATTTTTTCATCCATTTAAAACTCCTGATTTTTCAAAACTTCTTGCAATTTGGAACATCTTTTCTTCTTTAAATTTTCCACAAATTACTTGCATACCAATAGGAATATTTTTAATTTTTCCCATCGGGATAGAGATTGCACAATTCCCTGCAATATTTACTGGACAAGTTAGAACATCATAAGAATACATTTCTTCGACACTGATTGAATCACCAATCTTATGTGGAAGTCTCGGCACCGTCGGACAAACAAGACAATCATATTTATTCAGAACATCCTCAAAAGATTTTTCAATAATTTTTTTTGCTCTCAAAGCATTAAAATAGTATCTCCCACCATATTCTGCTTTGCTGATTTCCGAACCACCAAGAATCCTTCTTAAAAATTCCGGTCCAACTGCTTCTTCAATTTTCTTACCATATTTTCTGCCATCAAATTTTCTCGTCCCAGAAAAAGATTCAACATAAACTACTGGGTAATAAGTTTGAACTGCAAGATCAATATGATTTACTTTAACAACTTCCGTTTCCCAACCATATTTTTCAGAAACAAGTTTTATTGTTTTATCAAAAATTTCTTTAATTTTTGGATTAACTTCAAGATTTCCTAAATCAAGAATAGCTACTTTTAATTTTTTAGGAATTTTTTCAATCTCATTAAAATTAAAATCAACTGAAGAAAAAGTCGTCGTATCTCTTTCATCTTTTCCTTTGATTATATTCAAAAAAACAGCTGAACTTAAAACATCTTTTGTGAGTGGCCCAATTGTATCAAAACTCATCGCTAAATCTATTAAGCCATAACGGCTAACCAATCCATAAGTTGGCTTAACACCGACGATTCCGCAATGACTTGCTGGATTTCTTATGCTTCCACCAGTATCTGTTCCTAAAGTCATATCACAAAAATCAGCAGCAACAGCCGCCGCTGGACCAGAACACGAACCACCTGGAATTAATTCAGGACTAATAGGATTTCTTGTTGGACCAAAAGCAGAAGTTTCACCAGAAGAACCAGAAGCAAATTCATCCATATTCAACATCCCAATAATCAAACCATCTTCTTTTTTTATTTTTTCAACGACGGTAGAATCATAAGTTGATTCATAATTTTCCAAAACTTTTGAAGCACACGAAGCATGAAATCCTTTTGCGTTTAGATTTGCTTTCACCCCAATAATTTTCCCCGCAAGTCTTCCCGCTTTTCCGGACTTAATTTTCTCATCTATCTTTTTAGCTTCATCCAAAAGTTTTTTTTCATTTTTCAGTTCCAAAAAAGAATTTATTTTCTTGCCGGAAGAATCATTTTTTTTAATTTCCTCAAGATATTTTTTTAATTTTTCAACCGTCGTCATTTTATTATTTCTCCCATCAATTTATTTACATAATCCATATTTCCATCATTAAGAATTAAAACATCATACTTTTCCTTAAAATAAGGAAGATTTTCTGAAACATTTTCGTTAAGAAAACCGATTTTGAGAATATTATCTGAATCAAATCCAGTAATCATATCCGGATCTTCAAGACTATCACCTAAAAGAATCACATTTTTTCTTTTACTAACAACTTTAAAAATTTCAGGAAAATCTTTTATTATTAGTTCATCCTTATTTACTGAATGAATAATCGGTTCTCTGACCTTAACTGCTTTCCCTTTTTTATCCCAATCATAAAAATTCGCGATTAGTTTTATATTCGAGTACATTTTATTTTCTTGTTTAAGATATTCCGAAATCATATCTCCCATCGCTGCAGACATAACTACTAAAGGAATTTTATTTTTGTAAAGTAAGTCTAAAAACTCAAAACAGCCTTCGCGAAATTTCAAAGTCCTTTTCGAAACAATTTCAGAGATGGTTTTTTTATCCAAACCACATTCGACCAAAAGTTCAAAATGAATTTTCCACCATTCGTGCATTTTTTTCTTTTTTTCTTCAGGAGAAATTTTCCGGTCTATTTCTATTGGATGATATTTTTCAAAAAGTTGATGTGCTCGAGAAGAATAATCAGAAGTTAGATAATTTCCCTGTCTTACTTGAGCAATCACGGTGTGAGCCTTCTGCCCGTCAACAAAAGCCCGAGTTAAAGTTTTGTCGAAATCGCTAAGAACATGCAAATTATCTTTTCCACCATAAATAAGATTTGCTCTAATTTTCTCAACCCGTTTTGGATTAACCACAAGAAGATTATCTGAATTCATTTCCAATTTCCCCTCTCAGCAAGGATAAAATCTTCATTTTTCTCAGGAGCATTAGCAAATATTTTTTTCCTAAATTCTGCATCACACTTTCCAGATTCAGATTTTTTTTCCTGTCTAAAGAGATTTGGTTTAACTTCAGCAAGAATATCTTCTCCTAAATCTGCCGAGTTAAGTTTTTCAGAAAAATTATCCATTATTTTCTTAGCTTGAAGTCTTATTTTGCCAATTTCTTCATCAGAAACCTTATGCCAAAGGAAATTTTCAGTCATAAAAACCAGATGAAAAAGAAGTTTATAAGATTAATCAAAACTGAATGACCAAGTACTTTCCCACTTCGAAATAACACTTTTTGTTGAGATAAATTTATAAAAAGAATTTTAGTGAGAGGTTTATGATTAATGAAAAAAGAGTGTCTACAGGTTCAACATATCTTGACCTATTAAGAAATACCAAAACGACAGACGTCAAAATTGTCCTTCCACAAAAAAGACAGGTCGTCGAAGACCAACGACATCGATGTTACGTTTGTCATAAGGCATTAAGCGAAGGAATATGTCATTTCAAAGAAGTTGAGGGACCAGACCCAAAAACCGGTGCAAATTCGAAGGGATTAAGAGCTTTATGTGCTTCATGTTATTTTGATTTCAGCCACGGAAAAAACCCCACAATTCAGCCGCTTAGTCAAGAAGAAAAAAGGGGTTAAGATGCCAAGATTAAAATTTCCTTTAATATTTATCGCGAACAGCCATGGATTTATGAACGATTTTTCGAAGCAGAAAGAATTCATAGTCAGATTCCAGCCAGAATATTTTCTTATTGACCAACTTGAGAATTTTGCTCTTGAAGAAAAAGAAGATTTTGAAAGCCTGAAAAAACAAAAAAGGATTTCTGAAATGAGCGACTTTGAAAAACAAAAAGAATTAATTGAATTTTGCGAAGACAAAGGAATAAAACTCGTCGGTATAGATATGCCTAATTTAGGAGTTCCGTTGAAAATCGCGAAAAAAATAAATAAAAGACTTGTATTAAGTGAAGAAGAAAAATTTGAAATTGAAGAAACTCTTCCAGAAAGAGCAAGACATCAAATAGAAAAAATAAAAGAGTATACGAAAAAAACGGACAAACCAATTATTGTTTCATTAAGCGCTTGGTTCATGAAAGAAAATTCAGAGTTAAGGGATAATTTCTCAAACTATTTAATGGGCTATCTTTCCGACGCTGACGGCAAAGTCCTGATTTCAAAACCAGAAAAAGGACAAAAAATATTCTGGAGAGAAATTGAAAAATTTTAATCAGATATTTTTAATCAAATAATCCCCACAACAACCGACGTTGTGAATAATTGTTTTCCCTAATTTCTTAACGCCTTTTCCCTCATGAATATGCCCGCAAAAAACATACTTGGGTTGATATTTTTTTATATACGACAAAACGACTTTGCTTCCAGCATGTTTTCCCTGCCAATTTTTTGGTGCACCAGAAAAATTTACTTTATCTAAAATTCCATAAGGTGGAGCATGACAAACTAAAACATCAACTTTTCCAAAACGTTTCAAAATTTTTTCGGCTTTTTTTGTTTGCTTTCTTGCTTTTTTCATCTGTTCATTGTAATCTTTCGGCTTGAATTCATTCACCCAAGAAACATCCAGAAAATGCTCGACAAAACCAATTTTAATTCCGTTAAAATTTCTCAAAACATTTTTAGATATATTCACATTCTTCATTTTTCTTAAAAGAGGAATATAATGTGGAAGTTTTATTTTGTACTTTTTTTCTTCTTCCCTTACTGAAGAATCTTTATTTGCAACATTTCCAAGAATTAAATAAACCGGAGCAATTTTCGAATAAAATTTAATAACTTTCAAAGAAGAAGAACTTATTTCTTTCCAGACTCTTTTCGAAAAATTCAAATCTTTTTTAATTTCAGGCAGATTTTTTCTTTCTCTTTCAAGACCATTCATATAAAATTTTCTCGCCTCGTCAGCTTTTCCCAAATCGCCAGTTATAATAACTGCATCAAATTTTTCATTAGGAATTCTTTTTGGTAAAACTCCATGTGGATCGCCGACAATTAATAATTTCATTTTTCTTTCACTTCCTCAGCATTTTTATAAGTTTCCAAAAACATTTTATTTTCCATTACTCTCAATGGATTTTTCTTTCCGATTTTTTTATAATATTTAATCCAATCAGAAATATTCCCTTTTGTTTCGTCATTCTCTCTAATCAAGGTTTTCATATCAAGAGCACTTCCTTTTTTAAATTCTTCAGCCCATTCAGGATTAAACTCCCCAGTAAATTTAACTGCATAAGAATATTTTTTCGCTTTCATCATCTCACGAGCAATTTCATAAAATGCCTTCCTACCAAATCCGACGATAACTGGATTTTTTTCTCTTGATTCATAAGTCAATTCCATCTCTTTAGCTTTCTCTTTAGCCCGCATTAGTAGTTTTTCTTTTTCCTCAATTAATTTTATCAATGAAACTGGATTTGTTGAAGAAAATTTTTTGGTTTTGTCAGGAATAATTGTTGCCAAACCTTTTTTTACCAGCGAATCTAAAACGTGATATATTCTTCCATAAGGAACCCCGCTTTTTGAACTGACTTCCGTCGAGCTTAATTTTTCGTGCTTGACAAGAACTTCATACACTTTAGATTCATTTTTTGTAAGTCCTAATTCTTCAGATAATTCTTTTTCCATTTTAGTAATACAACCACATTAAGGGTTGCATATATTTAAATATATTTATTTTATGTTATTATTACTAAGTAAATACAAAACAAACAAAAATGACAAACAAACTAACAAAAAAACTTGCAGTATTCGACATAGATGGAACCATTTTAGATTCGAGAGAAAGAATGGCTAGAGAATTAGTCTGGACTGCTGAACAGCTAGGGGTTAATACAGATTACAATATTGCTTTAGCAAACTACAATAAATGGAGTAAATTTATGGAAGTTTATAATATCACTAAATCAGATTTCTTTAATGTTAAGGGACAAGGAAAAACTTGGAAGGAATCTTTAGAAAGTAAAGAAGCAAGATTGTACAAGGACACTTTACCTTGCCTTGAAGAACTTTCTCAAAGAGGAATTATTCTTGCAACATTAACAAAATCAAAACCAGAATATACTTGGGAAAAGATAAATTATTTTGGGTTAGAAAAATATTTTGGAGATAGGGTTGCTATTTCAGATGTAAAAAGTTCTTCTAAATTAGAAGACGCAAAAAAATTAGTCAGTCAAGTTGGGCTGGAAAATATTAGTAAAGCTTATTTTATTGGAGACCAAACAGGAGATGTCACAATTGCTCCAGAAATAGGACAAGAGTTTAGTGTTAATCCAAATGGAATTTGGATAAATCGAGAATATTCCGGCACGCCTCAAGAGCTAATTAATTTCACTCAAATAAACTCGCTTGAAGAATTATCGAAGATAATTTTATCTAATTAAAATGGAACAAAAAATAAAACAAATTGTAAGAAAAAATTTGAATGCAGAAGTTCTGGAAATAACTCCAACAAAGGGGGGATTTTCACATCCAATGTTTTTAGTTAAATTAGATAAAAAGCCAAATGAAGTTATTATAAGGTTTTCAAACTTAACAAACAAAAAAGAATTAGACTTACGAAAAGAACTTTTTGTTTTGGAATCATTATCTCATCAAGGAATTCCGGTTCCAAAAGTAATTTCTTTTGATAAATCAGAAACAGATTTAGATATTGCAATCATAGAAAAAGTAGAAGGAATTAGATTAGACACCCTTTGGGATTCTTTAACAAAACAAGAGAAAGTTCAAATAACTGAAGAAATAGGAAAAATTTTAAGAAAAATACATTCAATAAAGTTGCCAAAATTTGGAAGACTAAAGGAAGGTGGAGAAGTAGAACAAGAACCTGATTTCAAATTCAAAAATTCAGAACTGCCTTCAGAGTATAGCGATTTCTTAAGAAAAGAATTTGAAAAACATTTTTATGAAATCGGAAAACTGTTTTCATTTAAAGAAATTGATTCAGAACAAATTTTGAAAATAATCTCTTTTGTGCTAAACAATAAAGAAGAGATAGAATACACTGGAAAACCAACATTAATTCATGGGGATTTTATGCTTGGGCATATTTTTGTTAAGAAAGAAAAAGAAAAATATCAAATTACCGGAATAATCGACGTGGAATTTGCAGAACCATCTTCACCAGAATTTGATTTTATAAAACTGCATCGACAGGGATTTTTCGAAGACAAAGAGTTACTTGAGGCACTAAAAAAGGGTTATGGAGAAATAAATGAAAAAGCAGTAGAAATATTCCGAATGATAAGAGATTTAGAATTTGCACAAGTATTAATTTTTTCAGGGAATTCAAAAAAAGGAAATGAGATAATTAATCAAATTGAAGAAAGAATAAAAGTTTTAGAAAACTAATTACGGAGTAAGTCTGTCTCTATCTCTTGGGAATAAAACAGCTTCTCGAATATTGTTCAATCCCAAAATCAGCATAGTCAATCTTTCAAGTCCAATTCCAAATCCAGAATGGGGTGGAGCACCAAATCTAAAGCTATCGATATAAGCTTTGAAATCTTTTGGGTTTAATCCTTTCACTTTTAGTCTTTCAATTAGCAGTTCAGGAAGATGAATTCTTTGTCCGCCAGAAGAAATTTCCATACCTTTGTATATTACATCAAAACCTCGAGAAAGTTCTTCGCCATTTTTACCTTCTTTAGGCATAATATAAAACGTTTTTCCAGCAAGAGGCCAGTCATGAACAAAAACAATTGTCTCGGGAAATAATTCGCCAAGCATTTTTTCTGATTCACCAGACAAGTCATCTTTCCCGACGTGAACTTTATGCTTCTTACACAGCTCAACAACTTCAGCAAAAGTCAAATATTTTGTTTTAGGAATTTCTAATTTAACTTCAAGTAAATTCAAATCTTCTTTGTTAAGTTCAAGAACTTTCTTAACCATAAATTGAACACCCCGACCAAGAACATCCATGACAACAAACTCGTCGGCAAATGCTTGTTCATAATCGAATTGTCTCGCTTCATTTAAATGTCGAATAGTGTTGTGTTTTTCTGCTCTCCAAACTGTAAAAACTGCGAAAACTTTTTCCATAGAACAAGCCAGCATTTGTTTGTATAACTGACAGCTCTGAGAAAGGAATGCTTTCTTTTCAAAATATTTTGCTTCAAATAATTCAGTCCCGCCTTCACTAGAAGAACCAATTATCGACGGAAATTGCGCTTCTAAAGCGCCCTCATTTGTCATAAACTCGTGATAAGCCTGAAGGAGAGTACTTTGAATTTTGAAAATTGCCTGAATCTTTCTTCGGTGTAAATCTAAAAATCGGTAATCCAATCTTTTTGGCAACTCGGTTTTTGAGAAATCAGAAACATCAATCGGCAAATCTTCCGCATGAGCAAATTCCAAAAATTCTTCAGGAATAATTTCTTTTCCACCTGGCGCCTGTTTTGAGTCCGCAACTTTTCCTTTAATATAAACAACTGATTCTCGAGAAACCTTGCTTATTTTTTCAAATATCTCGTCGGAAACGTAACCTTTTACTGCAGTAACCTGGATTATCCCTGAGATATCTCGCAAAACTAAAAACTTAATTTTACCCAAAGCACGAATATCATGAACCCAACCAACAATTTCAACCTTCTCTTTCTTTTCTGAAAAAACATCTTTTACATAACTTCGTTTTTTAGATAACTCAACAAAATCAATTGGATTTTTATATTCAGTCATAGCAAAACCAGAAAATCAAAGATTAAAAGGATTTTGGTTTAATAGTTAAATCTTTTTTCGTAATTTTTATGATCAAAGTATTCAATTATAACTGCAAGAATTTCGACATGATTCGTCAGCACAGAATAAACTAATCTCCAACCATTTGGAAGAGGATACCAAAATAAGTTATCTATATTATATTTCTTAATGTATTCTTTTGGAATTAATTCTTTTCGTATTTTCTCTCCACAAAATGCATTTTCTTTCAAATTAGCTATCGCTTTTCGAATAGATTTCTTTAACCAATCTTCTTCTGAAAGAGAATCAAAAGCATTTTCAGTTTTCTCGTCGATAAAAGTCACTTCATCAGAAGGTTTGGCAAAAGACATTTTAGTACCTCTTTCTTCCAGAAAGTTTTTTTATTAATTCTGGATTCCAAAGGTAAACTATAAAACCTTCTTTATCCATTCCAATTTTATTGCTGTCTTCAAGATACTGAAGAATTACATTAAATGTTCCCCACATCATTTTCTTCGGAAGTTTCTGAAACAATTCTGTTTTTTTGAATTCTCCAGAATTTTCTTTTATGAATTTTTCAACCATAACAACAGTTTCAAGTCTCGGACTTCGAGTAATTATTTCTTCAATATTAAATTTCATTTCTTGTGTTTCCATTTTAGATAATTATCTGTTTATCAGTTGATTATATTATCAATTGATAGTATTTAAATGTTTCGAAAGACAGGTTTATATAACCAAAAACCCGAGAATTTTCATGTCCTTCACCATAATTGCACTCGATAAAAAAACCAAAGAAAACTTTGCAAAGCCAGAAGAGATGCAAAATTCTCATAAAGAAATTTTCAAAATAATAGAAAAATCGAAATTTTCTAAAGCACGAGTTGGAATTCTTTCAACGAAATCAGGAAAAGTTGAAACCCCTTTTTTCATGCCAGTCGCAACCCGCGGAGTTGTAAAAAGTTTATCCTCAGAAGATTTACAAGAAATCGGAATAAAAACAGTTATCTCAAATGCTTTAATTTTATATTTAAGAAACGGCTCTGAAATAATTAAAAAATTCGGAGGAATAAGAAATTTCATGAATCATAAAGGAATAAACTTCACAGATTCAGGCGGTTTCCAAATGTATTCACCAAGAATTTACATTAAATCAAACGACAAAGGTGTTCATTTTAAAAATCCAATCTCTGGAGAAAAATTATTTATAACACCAGAAAAAGATATGGAAATCCAATTAGATATAAACAGCGACGTTGCAATGTGCCTTGATACAATGCCAATGTATAATCATTCAAAAGAAGAAATTGCTGAAGCAGTAAGAAAAACCTCACTTTGGGCAGAAAGATGCAAAAAGCACCATGATGAACTGCAAAAAGATCTTCCAGAAAAAAACAGACAAATGCTTTTCGGAATTATTCAGGGCGGAATTTACGAAGACTTAAGAAAAAAATCAGCAGAAGATTTAATCAAACTAAATTTCGACGGATATTCAATCGGCGGTTTTGGTTTAGGAGAAACACGAGAAGAAGAATTCAAAATTGTCGAACAAATGAAAAAACTTATTCCAAAAGACAAACCAATTTATCTAATGGGAATTGGAGACCCACTTGAAATACTAAAATCCATTTCATACGGAATAGATATTTTCGATTCACGAATGCCAACTCAAAACGCGAGAAGAGGAATGCTTTTCACATCAGAGGGAAAACTAAGAATTATGAAAAAAGAATATGAATTCAGCAAAGAACCTTTAGATAAAAACTGCAATTGCTTTGTATGCAAAAATTACTCTCGAGCTTTCATAAGATACCAACTCACGAACGACGAAGCCGTCGGAAAAACATTCCATAATATTTATTTTCTACAAAAATTAATTGAAACAGCGAGAGAAAAAATCAAAGAAGGGAAGTTTGAAAGTTTCTTGGGGGAATGTGAAAAGAATTGGAAAGAATAAAATTAGTTTGAGTTGCTCACAACAGATGGAAAGATTTAAATATACCTTTGTATACAGAAGTATATGGAGACAGAACAAACAACAATTAGAATAAATCCGAATACAAAAAGTGAACTTGATTTTTTTAGGCAATATAAAAATGAAAGCTACGACGAATTAGTTAGAAAATTAATTCATTTAGTTAAAACCTGTGAGAAAGAACCAAAACTTAGCCAAAAAACAATTCTGGAAATCAAAGAAGCCCGAGAAAGAATTAAAAAAGGTGAATTCTATACTGAAAGCGAGGCTAAGAAAATTCTTGGCTTGTAATAATGTATCAGATAATTTTTGAAAAAGAGGCGTTGCATTTCATAAATACCCTCGAGAAAGAAATAAAAGAGAGAATTTGGAATAAACTTCAGCAATGCAAAGAAAATCCTTTTCATTTTTTAGAACATCTCGAAGAAATTTCAGGTTTCAAATTAAGAATCGGAGATTATCGTTTAATTATTGACATTGACAAAACAACCAATATTCTCCGGGTAATCAAAGCAGGACACAGAAAAAATATTTACGAGAGATAATTTTTTGGAAGAATGCGGGGAAGAAGAAATACTACTGAAAAAAGTAACCTCCTTTAGTTGTTTGAATGATCAATCGATTATCATTATCCATATCAAAAAGTTCCTCTCGACACAAAGATAATACTTTATTTGCAAGAGAGATTATCTCGGGACTCTCAATCCTTAAACTGATTTTTAAATTACATAACTCCTTAATTCTTAATCCACTTTCATGAAGTTCTTTTCCCATAAAAAGATTGATTATTCTTTCAAGTTCATGAATATTTATTTCATTCCTTCCAGAAAAACATTCTCTACTAAGTAATTTTCCTTTCTTTAAAATCTTCTTTAAAATTTCAATATTATAGCTAATTGCATTATGCGCTTTTTTTCTTATTTCCCCATCCATATTTGTAAGATTTTTAATCGCCCTTAATAATTCTCCCCTATGTTCGATTAGGGGATCGATTTGGGTTAAAATAGATTTTTGACCAACAATTAATTGATTAGCTTGTAAAGCAAAATAACAAAGTGAAGAACCGATTACTGAAGGAACAAAACAAGAATAATAATCTAAATTCTTTCGTAAGAGAGAAGAACATAAAATAGCCGTTCTTAAATCTCCCCCAAATCCATTAAAAATTATAACACAATGACGAACATTTTCTTTTTTTAAAATTTCTTGTATAAAATACTCTATGTACACTTCATCGTTTAAATCGATGCCCTTTTCAATAATTGGATTATATTGGATTACAAAAACTCTTTTTTTAAAATATCCTTCTAACTCAAAAAGTAATTTCACAACATCATCTTCTACCATCTAAAAGATTAAATTATTAGATATTTAAAATTTTTCAAATGAGTTAAAATCGGAATAAGAATAGTTATAAATGAGTGAAGAAACATTTATAAATGAGTAATAATTCCTCATTTTATGAAGCGGGAAAAGATTAGGTTACAGGTTGAAATTTCTAAAGAGGCGCAAGATGAGATAGAGAACATGAGAAAGAATTTAAATTTATCGTCGATATCTGACGTTATAAGAAGTAGTTTAAAACTTACCAAATATTTAGACCTAGAAAAAGAAGCCGGAAATGAAGTTATTATAAGAAATAAAAAAACTGGAAAAGAAAAAGAAGTAGTTTTTCTAAGATAATTAAATTTAAGAGGAGATAAATGTCCTTAAGTAAGATGTCCCAAGAAACAATAGTCATTGATTCTCTCTCAAAAGAAGTACCGAACATAAAAAAAGATTTCTTTAGAATAAGAGAGGTAAATAAACAAAAAAGATTGACCCTTTATCACATTGTAGTTCATATTCTCGCGTTTTTTATTTTAATCCCATTTTTAGTAATGGTCCTGTTTCAAATAAAAGTACCAGAAACATATTCCACATTAGTTTCTGTTGTAGTTGGTTTTTACTTCGCAAAATCATTACTTGACTATAGATAATATTCCTATTTATCTCAGAAATTTCACTTCTGACGAAGTCGAATGAAATTTCAACTAATCCTTCGCGACTTTGGAGCGAAGCAAATTATCTATTTAATGAAACAAAAAAGGGAAAATCTTTTCGTTAATCTTATAGATGATTAAATAAATTACAATTACGGCTAAAATGATTAACAAGAAGGAAAACTCAGTATTAAGAGAATTAACCAATTTTGACAAATCTGGGAGAAGGAAAGTAGTAATAATTGCAGAAGAGGTTAACAAAATGTCTATTGGAGTAATAGGATTTTCCGTTTTATGATTGATGCCTAAAAAATACATAACCGAATGTCCGTAAACAACAAAGATAAATAAGTCAGTCAAGAATATCAAAACAAGGAGAAAAAATCCAAACTCGAGAATAGGCAAGTTAATTTGAAAAATACTTTTAACAAAGGGTTCAAGTAAAAAAAGAATTAATATTATTGAAATATAAAAAATAAAATGATGTTTTCCTGCTTTTTCTAATACCATCGTTTCATTT
>JAGVXJ010000013.1 GCA_018303895.1 Candidatus Pacearchaeota archaeon | reverse complement strand
TTAATCAAATAATAAAAATTACAAAAATAAAAAATAAATTAAATTTTTATTTAATCTTCCATTCATCTCCAAAAGTTTCAATTATCTTTTCTTTTAACTCTGGCCAACCTCGATACGAATTCTGTGAGTTCTTTGACTCTTTAGGCAAAAGAGAATTTAGGAAAGAATCAAGTATTTCTTTTTTAGGAGAACCAATTGTTTTATCCATAACCCATAAATCAAATAGGTAATTGTTATAATCAAATTCTTCTCTTTTAAACCAGGTATTAGGGGGGTTATAGTTTGAATGCATTTGTCCTTGATAATATCTGTAACATACTCTGTCATTATAGCTAGAACCTATTTCCGATTCTTCTAAATTTTCTCTTTTAAGAAATCCTCTTGAATATGTTCCTGCGATTCGTTCTCTAACTCTTCTTTTATCCCATCTTTTTACTAAATATAATAAATCATTCGGACTTTTTCCACTTAATTCTTTAACTAATGCAAATCTCATAGCCAAATTTGGATAATATGTCGTCGAAATGAAATATATTTCATGGGTCAATTCTAAATAATATTTTAAAATGTTTATATCTGTTGATTGTGCAAGTTTTTGTTTAATCTCACCGAAGTTTGTCCTTTCTTGGATTTCAATTATTTTTTCTTCTTCTAACTCTTTTGATTGTTTTTCTTCGAATCTTTTAAGCGTTTCTTTATCCATCAATCGTTCTTTCGGTTAGGGGTTTTATATAAGTATGTGGTGCATAACAGCACCAAAGGTTTATAAAATAAGTTGATTTTTATAAAGAATGTTAAATGAATTACTTCACGAACTGGGATTGTCGAAATATGAAATTAAAATTTATTTACAGTTAGTTGAGAATGGCTCTTCTTTAGCTGGAACTGTTGCAGAAAAAGCAAAAATAAATCGAAGAAATGTTTATGATGCATTGAATCGACTCAGTAGCAAGGGTTTTGTGAGTAGTATTGTTAAGAATAATAAAAAATATTACAATCCAGTCAATCCTAAAAAAATATTAAGCCTTTATGAAGAAAAAGTTGATTTAGTTAAAAATGTTCTTCCTGAGCTTTTAGCGAAACAATCTTCAAAATCTTCAAATAGAGAAGTTCATGTCTTTGAGGGTGATGGGGGGATTAAAACAGTATTTACAAAATTATTCGAAGAAAAACAATCACTTTTTACTCTTGGAGCAACAGGTCAGGGGTTGGAAAGAATGCCTTTCTTTTTTGAAAATCTTCTTAGAAAAGAAAAACCAAAAAATATTAAGATAAAAGAATTATGGAATTATGATGCAGTGAATATTCATAAACACCAAAAATTATTCTGTTCGGAAAATAGAATTTTGCCAAAAAATTTCAAAACTTCAACTCAAATTTTTATTTCTGGAGAAATATCTGTTATTCTAATCTGGTCTTCTATTCCCTTAGCCATCCTTATTATTGATCAGGAAATTACTTATGGATTCATGAATTACTTTAATTTTTTATGGAATTTATCTAAACCGATTTAGTAGATCTTACTTTTTTTAAAAAAATAAAAATTACAAAAATAAAAAATAAATTAAATTTTTATTTAATCTTCGTTATTGATAAGAATACTTCGTTCTTCATTTCTCTTTCGGTTCAGCTTTCTACTAAAATCCATCATTTCTGGATAGATTCTTCTAGCTGCGTGTTCGGTAAAACCAAGAGAAACCATAACTTTCAAGTAATCTTGTGAAGTAAGACTTCTTTCTGGATTTGTTCCAAAATATAAGTGGGTTTCACTTTCGTCTCTTTTTTGGTCAATTATTCCCTTTAGAATTTTTCCATACTTTGGATATTCTGTAGAGAATTCTTGAACAGCTTCTGAGATTTTTCGTGCTTTTAACTTATTATCTTCTTCGATTCTTGCATAAACTCTTTCTCCTTCAAAATCATTTTGGTATTCTGAAAGATCTAAATCTTTTGCAAGTTTGCTTCTCATTCTTTTAAGTTTTCCATCTAGGCTTGAAGCAGGAACATAAAGTCTGTCTACTGCAACTAGTTGTACTATCTTATTTTCAAGTTGATTTGTCATTTTTTTGTCTCCTAACATTTAATTAAAATTTTTAACTAATTGATGTACTTAATTTTGTGTGGTGGGATTTATCACCCCATTTAGAAAGGTATAAATAGCTGTGTTTTTATCTTGTTTAATGAATGATTTAAAGCAAGCTGGTTTAACTGAGAACGAATCAAAAGTTTATGTTGCACTTATCGATTTAGGTCCGAGTTTGGCTGGGCAGATTTCGCGAAGAACTGGATTACACCGACGAACTGTTTATGATACAACAGAGATGCTGATAAAGAAAGGTGTTGTAGGGTATATTCTGAAAAATAATCGTAGGATGTTTCAGGCATCAGATCCACAAAAATTTTTGGATATTTTGGATGAGAGAAAAGAAGCCCTAGGTTCAACAATTCTTGAACTAAAAAATAAATTCCAATCAACTAAAGAAAAAGAAGAAACAAATTTTTACAAAGGAAAAGAAGGGTTGAAAACGATTTTTGAAGACCAATTAAATACTAAAGAAGTCTTAGTTCTGGGTGCAAGTCCGATGGCTTACGAAACTCTTCAGTTTTATTTTAAATGGTATGATCAAAAAAGAAAACAAAAAAAGATACACATGAGAGTAATTGCTCAAGACAGAAAAATAAAAAATTTACCTCTTTCAGAAATTAGATATCTTCCTGAAAAATATTCCAATCCAGTTTCAGTAAATATTTATGGGGACAAAACAGCGATAATACTTTGGGCTCAAAAGCCAATGGCCATTGTGATTAAGAATAAAGAAATTTCGCAAGGCTATAGAAATTATTTTGAATTAATGTGGAAGATCGCCAAACCTTAATTATTTTTTGTATCATTAACTTTTTATATACCTAAATTTTTTTACTAAAATGAATGGGAAATTTTCTGAAAAGGAGTTTAAAGATATTTTTTCAAAGGTGAGGAGGATTTGTGCTGATTTGATTATAAAAAATTCTCGTGGAGAAATACTCTTGACATTAAGAAAGCATAATCCCGTCGGGTTTTGGCATTTGCCGGGAGGAATGATTTATTATAATGAATCTGTTGAAAATGCTGTCCATAGATTGGCTAAAGAAGAATTAAATGCTGAAGTAAAAATCATAAAACATTCAGGATTTATTGACTGGTTTGATTATATCGGCGGAGACAAACCGATTTCTATTGTCTTTGAAGTTAAACTTGTTAGTCCTGAAAATAAGATAAAACTGGATTTTCAGGCAAGCGAATGGAAATTTTTTTCTGAAATTCCGGAGAATATTTTAAAAGAGCAGAAGCAGTTTTTGGATAAACTCAATTGGAATTAAATTTTTATAGTCCTTTAATCTGGTTTTATCATGGCAACTAAATCAAAAAAGAAATTTTATATCACTACAACAATTCCGTATGCAAATGCACCCCCGCATATTGGATTCACTTTGGAAATTGTGCAAGCAGATGTTTTGGCAAGATGGCACCGGCTTATTGGAGAAAAAGTTTTCTTTTTAACTGGCACTGATGAGCATGGTTCTAAAAATTATCGAATGGCAAAAGAACAGGGTTTAACTCCCCAAGCTTTTGTAGACAAAAATTCAAATTATTTTCGAGAACTTACAAAAATATTAAATATTTCTAATAATAATTTTATCAGAACAACAGATAAGAAAGTCCACTGGCCAGGAGTCTTGAATCTTTGGAAAATTTTAGCTGCAAAAGGAGATATTTACAAAAAGAAATATACTGGAAGTTACTGCTCGGGTTGTGAGAGATTTGTGACTGAAAAAGATTTAATCGACGGAAAATGTCCAGATCATCCAAATTTGAAGATAGAATTAATTAGTGAAGAAAATTATTTTTTTGATTTAAGTAAATACTCTGGTAAAATTACTCAATTGGTTAAAGAAGATAAAATAAAAATTAGACCATTAAAATGGAAAAATGATTTTCTCTCTTTGATTAAAGATGGTTTGACTGATGTTAGTTTCTCTAGGGATAAAGAACATTTGCCCTGGGGAATTCCTGTTCCTGGCGACGAGAATCAGGTTATGTACGTTTGGGCAGATGCACTTACAAATTATCTTACAGGTATTGGTTACCCGGATAAAAAATATGAAAAATTCTGGCCTGCAGATGTTCATGTTGTTGGAAAAGATATGTTAAGATTTCATAGTGGAATTTGGCCTGGAATGTTGCTTTCTGCAGGACTTCCTCTCCCAAAAGAAATTATTGTTCATGGTTTTCTGATTGTCGATGGACAGAAAATGTCAAAATCTTTAGGTAATGTTATTAGTCCTTTGGAACTTAGAAAAAAATATGATTCTGATTCAATTAGGTATTATCTTGCTCGAACAATTCCCTTTGGCGACGACGGAGATTTCTCAGAAAAAGGTTTAGTTCAGCGACACAACGACGAACTTGCAAATAAGTTAGGAAATTTAATTTCAAGAATTTCTACTTTAATTGAAAAATATGGTATGGAAAAATGTGAGAATAAATTATTAAAAAAATTGAAAATTAAAGAAATTGAAAAACATATTGAGAAATATGAAATAGATAAAGCAGTCAACGAAATTTTTGCTTTTATCGACGTATGTAATGAATATGTTCAGAATAAAAAACCCTGGGAAACACATGATAAAAAAGTTCTTTACGAAATTGCGGATTCGATAAAAGCAATTTCTATTTTGCTTTGGCCATTTATACCTTCAACTTCTGAGAAAATAAGCGAACAATTTGGTTTTGAGCTAAAATATGACGAGATAAAAAAACCATTAAAAATTTCAAAGATAAAAAAAGGAGAAATTTTATTTAAGAAGATTGAGATTGAAGAAGAAAAGAAAGAAGAAAAAGACAGAATATTGAGTATTGAAGTTTTTCCAGAATTATCTAAAAAAGGAATTAATGTTTTTAGTGCGGTTTTTAAAAATGTTAAAATTTCAAACAAAAATTTGTATTTAGAAAATTTAAAAAAAGAAATTTTAAATTCGGAAATTAATTTGGATAAAAAAATCATTGATGGTTACAAAGAATTTTATAAAGATAAAAATATGCTGTCAGGAGCAGATTCGATATTAAGTATTATTAACAAAAATAAAATGTTTCCAAATATTAACACAATTGTTGATGCTTACAATTTAGCGTCGATTAAAACTTCAGTTTCTATGGGGGCTCATGATTTAGAGAAATTAAAAGGTAATTTAAGAATTAAACTTACTGACGGTTCAGAGCATTTTATTCCCCTTGGACAAAAAGAACTTATAAAAGTGGAATTAGGGGAATACGCTTGTATGGATGATGAAAAGATTTTATGCAGAATGGATATTAAACAATGCGATGAAACAAAAATTACTAAAAATACAAAAGAATTTGTAATTTATGCTCAAGGAAATAAAAATGTAAATAGAGATTATTTAAAAAATTCTTTAATTAATGCTTGTGAGTTGATAAAAAAGGCAAATGGTGGAGAGTATAATTTAATAGAACAAAAAATTAATAAACAACCAGAAGTTAAAGAAATTATGACTGGGGTTGGAAGTGTTAATTTTTCTGATTGGGAAAAACTTGATTTACGAGTCGCAAAAATAAAAAAAGTTGAGGATATCGAAGGAGCAGACAAACTTTACAAACTGGAACTTGACGTCGGAGAACTTGGAAAAAGAATTATCTGTGCAGGAATAAAGCAATTTTATCCTAAAGAAAAACTGAAAAACAAGAAAATAATTTATTTCTCAAATCTTGCTCCGAGAGTTATGAGGGGAATTGAAAGCCAGGGAATGCTTTTAGCAGCGTCGGACAATGAACACAAAAAGGTTTTACTAATTTCTCCGGACGAAGGCGCAGAACCTGGAATGAGAATTGGGTAAATCATCTGTCTCATAAGTTTTAAAAACCCCACTTCTATGCTTTTCTTCGATGGTACTTGGATTTTTTAAGAAAATTGGAGAAAAGGTTGCAGAGAAAATTTCTAGTTTGTACTCTGGAAAGAAAGTTGATGAATCGAGAATTTTTGATGGAGACAAATATTCAAACAAAGCAGAAAGAACTAATGCTTATGAACATTGGAAATGGGAAAATTTTGGTGTTATGCCTGTCTTTTTTGCGGATACTCAAAATGCTGTGAGAAAAGAAAAGCTTGGATGGGATGAAGAAGACAAACTTGCTGAAAAAGAAAAGGACAGATATGAATTGGCACGCGAGAAAATTCTTAAGAGAAGAAATAATAAATATTTGTTCAGCCGTGAAAAGTTGAATTCTATGCCTATTGAAAATGTTTCCCGCGTCGGGCTTTCGGAAGATAAATCAAATCCAAGTGGAGAAAAATTGGAATTAGTTAAGAATGTTTATAATAAAATAGTTGATTACTTTTCTGGAAAAAATAAAAAAGAAATCGATTACTCACTTGATAAAAAGTTTAAAATGTCTGGTGAAAAAAGTAATCTTGAAAAAAGGGTTAAGCCATTTGATATTTTTGACACATCGACAGGTCAGTTGAATTCGATTTCAGTTTATTAATTTTTTTCTCTATAATTTCTGAGTTCAACTATTTCGACTTTTTTGTGTGTGTAAACAAGTTTCAAATCTTCAAAATTTTCTCCTTTAAACTCAGGATAATGAACTGATTCTTTTTCAAAATCTTCATAACTTTTGGGTTGTTTAACGTCGGTGATTACTAATTTTTCTCCCCATGTCGTTTTAACAAAATCTCCTTTTTTGTATTTTCCATATTCAGAAGAAATCATTACTACATGAATTTTTTCATGAGCACTTATCTGATTTTTTACTTTCTCAATTTCTTTGTCTGGGATGTAAATTAGTCTCATAATAGTCTGAAAACTTTAGGGTTTATAAAAATTTGTTTGATGTTTTTTAATCGAGAACTCGGAAAGTTTTTAAACATTTTAATTTCTAAATAAAAGATGACTGGTTTTTATTCAGCTTTTATTGTTGCAGAACGAAGAAAAGAAGCAAGGGAATTATGGGAAAATAAATTTCGCAAAAATGCGGAAAAAGTATATGATTTAATTCTGGAAAAAATAGAAGAATATCCTCTTCAAGAATTGGGAATTCGAGGATTCAAAAAAAATAGCCCAGTTATTTTTTTGCTAAATTATGCGTCGCGAACAAAACAACTTGATGGAATTTTGACTAGACTAGGAACGAGAAAAATTTGTGCCGACAAAGATAAATGTGTCCAATATCAAAAAGGAGTAGAACATATTGGATGTTGTTCGCGGGATTCTTATCGCACACCAGATATTGCTGGGTTAATTATAATGCAAGAGATTGAGGCAAAAAGAAAGGGGTGGGAAAATAGACATGGAAATTTTTGTAAATATCTTTCGAGCGACGGATGTAAACTTTCTTTATTCAAATCGCCACTTTGTATGGGGTATTTATGTTCTAGACTTGAAGGTTTATTGTTATTTGCTGGAAAAAACGGTCAAAATTTTTGTTCAGCTATGAGAATGGTTAAGTGTGGAATACCTGAAATTGGCGAACGAACTTTGTTTCATGCAATGGATAAAGCGATTGAATATGGAAATTTAATTTTAGGAGAAAGAAATTAATTTCAATAATTATTATCTTCTAAAATTTTTTGATTAAGAATATTTTTTCCTTTGTCTGTAATTAAATAAAATCTTACTAATTTTTGTTTTGGATTTAAACATTTCAAAAATCCTTTTTTTTCTAATTCAATTAAAGTTCTACTTACTGAATTGAAATGTAATTTGGTTTCGTTTTTTAACTGCGTTGGGGTTTTTGGAGTAATCAATAATCTCAATATTCTTTTTCTGTGTTTGCCTCTTAATATAAAACTAATGTCTTCCCAATTGTTTTTTTTGTTCATATCTACAAAATACAAACGATTATTAAAAGAAAATCCAACATTAATCCAACAAAAATACCACAATCTTTATTAATCACAAATTCTTATTCTTTTTTAAGAGGTTTCCTCTAGAATTGATAAAATTACAAAGGAGGTGAAAAAAAATGGTTGAAAAAAATCAGTGGATTGCTTGGGTGGCAGTTTTGGCTTTAGTAATTGCCGTCGTTGCTCTAGTCGTTGTTTTGAAAGGTGGCGTAACTGGTGAGGCAGTTTTTGGTCCGAGAACGATAAATGCTAATTCATGTAATGCTGATGCAAATTGTGAAGTTGGAAAAATCGAAGCGGCAACATATTTGGGTGCTCATAGTATGGAAACCACTTTTCTCAAAGCTGCAGGCATAATGGTAGACAAGGAAGTTGTTACTCATTTAGAATCTACATTCATGATAATAGACACCACAGATAGAACTCCTGAATGGATAAATGGAAGTTATTATCTTTGTATGAAGCCAATAAACAAGGTTGATAAAAAGGCATCTATTTACTATAGTTTAAAACCCTGTAGATAAAATAAATTTTTTTATTTTTTTATTTTTTTATTTTTTTATTCCGAATTTTTTAAATATTCTTTCAAACAAACTTTCTTTATCTTTTTTTGAGTTATAATCTACATTCAAAAGTTGTGCTGCGATTTCTTTGTAAGCTCTTGCAGGTTTGCTTTTCGGATGGGTATGTACGACGGGGTTTTTTTGATTCAGTGATTCTTTGACGACGATATCTTCTGGAATCATTCCAAGAATCGGAACTTCAAGCATGTCTCTTACCATTTCTGAACTCATTTCAACATCATCTTTTCTTACTCTTGTTACGATTACTCCAATTACTGGTTTTTTCATTTTTTGCGCTAATTTAATTGTTTTTAATGCGTCGGTTATTGCGGGGATTTCCGGATTAGTTACTATAATTAATTCATCTGCTAATTCCATTGTTGACCTTGTTTCGTGTCCAAGTCCAGCCGCACTATCGACGATAACCCAGTCAGAAACATTCAGGAAATCTTTTTTGAAATCTTTAAGTCGTTCTGGTTTTATTTTATCCAATTCTTTTATTGATAATGATGATGGCAAAATTTTCATTCCGGATTCATGCTCGTAAACTGCTTCAAAAACTTCGGCTTTGTCTGAAAGAACATGATTTAAGTTGATAGGAACTTCTGGAGAACCTAAATGCAAACCGACATTTGGTGTGGTTAAATTTCCGTCGACAATTAACACTTCTTTCCCAAAATAATTTATTGCTGCACCAAGATTAACTGCTGTGGTGGTTTTTCCCACCCCGCCTTTTCCAGAGGTGATAACAATTATTTTTTTCATTTTAAGATGATAGAAAATTTCTTGTTGAAGATATAAATTTTTCTATTTGGTCTGCGTAAATTTTTAATTGTTCTAGATTTACATTGATTTCTTGTCCCTTGTACATAATTTTAAGATTTACATTTTTTCTGAATTCACCTATTCTTTCTTTTCTTAATTCATCAAGTTTTTTTAACATAATATAAAATTCAATCACATCTAAAAACTGTTTGTCTTTTTTGAATAATTTTTGGACAAGTTCAATTTTGCCAAACGGATTTGCCGGAATTGTGGAAATTTTCTTTTTCTTTTTCGCATAAATTAATATTTCGTCTATCGCGGTGTCAATCATCTTTCTCCACCTTATCAAAAGATTTAGAATTACGTCGCAAGTTTTGGTATATTTCAGACTTACGTACAAAAGATGGTCCGCGCTAATTTTTTCTTGTATAATTTCTTCCATGTATAAAAACCCCTCGTGGGATTAGCTAATTATCCATTCTTTTTATACCTTTTCTTTTTACTCTTCTCTAGAGGTTTCGCTCTCTTTTTTCCTGAATTATTACTTCTTTTATCTTCTTAAAGAGGGTTTTTGAAAGTTCAATGAATTTTTTTGTGTTTTCGGGAGTTATTGTTTCATGTTTAAGCTCTTTTGAAAGTATTACTACCCGATTTTTGTTCATGATTTCCATTGCACTGCTTTCGTGCATTTTGGTTATGTTAAATAGTTCTTTCATAGTATCTAAGTCTTTTCTTTGGAGGCCGTATTT
>JAGVXJ010000012.1:1508-13097 GCA_018303895.1 Candidatus Pacearchaeota archaeon | reverse complement strand
GGTGATTCAAAAATAGTCTTAAACACCGACGGAATACAAAGAATTTATTTAGACAATCTTGGAATTTCTGTTCCAAAAGAATTAGGACAACAAAATTTTAAGATTTATTTAGGCAGTCAAAAAATTATTGATGAAAGTTTAGAAATTAAGGATGTTCCAACACCAGAGTCGATTGAACCGATGAATACTGCAGCAGCATTGCCGACGGAGTTTTCTGCTTTTATTTCAGCGAATGGAAACATTTCTTATGAATGGGATTTTGGAGATGGACACAAAGAAACAACTATAATTCCAAAAATAACCCACACTTATTTACAGACAGGTATTTTTCAAATGATTGTTTCAGCAATGAATAATGAAGGCCTAAAGGGAGTAAAAACGTTTAGTATTATGGTTGAATCACCTTATAACGCAATCAACTCTACGCTAAATAAAAAAGTTTTAATGATTGTAGATTTAAAAAAACAAATATCTACTAGCTTTCCATCTTTTGAACAAACTTCAATAAATGAATTTTTAAAATTGTCCGAAGCTGAAGATGAATTAAAACAAATCCAAGAAACTTATCTAAAAACAAATCCAGCAAGTAATTCTACAATTATTGAACTTATGAAAACTTTAATTGAGGTGAAAATTCCAGATAAAATTGTAATCACAAAAAGAACTGATGCAGTTCAGTTTTATTCTCCTGAAGAAAGCATTAAGTATGATGTTCTGAAAAGAGTTTATGATTCAGCTACCGATTATGATGGAAGTAATTTTGAAAATAAAGTTAATGCCTGGAATAAAAATAATTTAGACACAAAAATAACTTTCAGAGAAATCTCAGGTAAATATGGAAATAATTTTGAACCAATAATAAAAACTTTTGAATTAGATATGACTAAAAAAAGAGAAATGAATTACACCCCGATACTTTTCCTTCCGAATCTTTATGATTTAAAATTTAGCGGGCGGGTTGAAAATGAAAATTCAAGCGATTATTTATTTATACCCCTGAAAAAAAATTCTGAAAAAATAATTTTTTCAACAACCGATGAAGTGGATTTCAAAACTCTTGAAGCATTTATTTCTCCATCAGTTGATTATCTTGGAGTGCAAACTAATGTTAAAAATGAAAATTCAATGACTATTCTTTGGATTTTAATCGGAATTCTTGGATTTTTTGTAGTAGCTATGTTTACTTATATAATAATAAAATTGATATTAAGAAGAGAAAAAGAATCCCATTTGTTCAAAAATCGGAACGAAGTTTATAACATAATTACTTTTATAGAAAACGAAAAAAGGAAGGGTAGAAATGAAAAAGAGATTGAGAATGGTTTGAAAAGAGCGGGATGGAGTTCTAAACAGATAAGTTACATGCTCAAAACTTACGCTGGAAATATGAAAAAAGATTAGGTTTTCCAAATCTATCAGCGACGATAAAAGAAAGAAATATTATAAAAAATCATGGAAAGGTTAATAAACTCTCGGAGTATTGAAAAGTAAAATGGGTTTTAAAGGATTTTTTAAAAAGGTGCTCTCGGGAATTTTCAAAAGTAAGAAAGAGATTAAGTTAGGATTCTATGGGCCGCCAAATGCTGGAAAAACGAGTCTTGCAAATAGGATATGTAAGGATTTTACTGGTGAAGAAATTGGTTCGGTGAGTAAAGTTCCGCATGAAACTAGAGAAGTTCAGTTTAAGGAGAAAGTTGAAATAAAATATAAGGGAAAGAGTATGACTTTCAAGATTGTTGATACGCCGGGAATCGCCACGAAAATAGATTATGAAGAATTTTTGAGATATCGAATGAAAAAGGGCGACGCAAAAAAGAGAGCGAAGGAAGCAACGCAGGGAGTTATTGACGCGATAAAATGGCTCGACGACATGGACTCGGTTGTTGTTGTTTTGGACGCGACGGAAAATCCTTACAACCAAGTTAATATTACAATAATTGGAAATTTGGCTGCGAGAAAAATTCCTGTTTTGATAATTGCAAACAAAATTGATTTGAGAAAAGCGGATATTAAAAAAATTGAAGCTGCGTTTCCCGAATATAAAACGATAGGAATAAGCGCAAAAAACGGCGAAAACCTTGATGAGTTTTACGAGGAAATATTTAAATTGGTGAAAAGGATATAGTTATTGGGTTTCTTTTTTAGGAAAAAAGAAACTACACTGGTAGAAAAAAACTAAAAAATAAAATGGTGAAAAAATGTCAAGTAAAAAAACTTTAGGAAAAATAAAAGGATTTTCGATTCAGTTCTTGCCTTATTCGGAGATAAAAGATTTGAGCAGTAACGAGAGATTGAAAAAAATATTAGGAATTGTTCTTGGAAATGTTATTCTTGTTTTACAGGGAAGATTGAAAGATGAAGAAGAAGGAAGATTAATTGGGGATACGATGGCGATGATTGACCATATTAAAGGATTTAAAGGAATTGAACTGGCAGTGATTAATGGGGGAGAAAGTAGCGGATTTTTTGGCAGATTCAAGACTAATTTTGCGAATATGATTGCCGGAGGGGATTTGGGTGCGATAACGGTAATTGGCCCAGCGACGGTTGTGAAGGAGATTAAACGCAATCCTAAGAAAATCGAACTCTTATTAAATAAATAATCTCACAGAAGTATCAATAAGTTTATTAATTTACTAATTTTTATCATATTATGCCACACCAATGCGTCAGATGTAAAAAAATATACCCTGCGGGAAGCAAAGAGATACTGGAAGGATGCAGTGAGTGCCACGGACATTTCTTTTTTTACGTAAGAGACGACAGAGTTAAAGAAGTTATAGAAAATCCTATCGAGTTTACAAAGGCAGAAGCAGATAATATTGAACAAGACATAAGGGATATTGTTGGAATAAAACAGGAAGACATTCCAGTGATTCTTGATGTTGAATCGGTTAGAGTTATGGGTGATGGGAAGTTTGAAATTGACTTGGTAAATCTTTTTGATAAGAAAAGGCCTTTAGTTTACAAACTTGAAGAAGGAAAATATGTAATTGATGTCGCGTCTTCTTTACAGAGCTTGAGAAAAGACAACGGGAAAAAAGGTTAAATATTTCTTTTTGCTCTTTGACGCTTCGCGTCAATTTGCGTTCGCTTTGCTTACGGATTTTTTTAAGAGAGATAATGTAAAAGAACGAGGTCGCTCCGCTCCTTTTGTAAATAGTGATTATTATTTTAATTAAGTCTTGGGAAAAGGTTTATGTCATCGGTTATATTCTATTTTTTATTCTAAATCTAGATTCGTTAATAATATAAACTCGTTTTCTTTTATTTTATTATGAAAGTAGCAGAAATATTAAAAGAGGTTCTTGTTAAAGTTTCGCCACCCAAAGAAGATTTGGACGAAATAAATACTTATCTTGAAAATTTTTTGATGCAGTTTAAGAATGAAGTTCGAAAAAAGAAAATGATTGTAGATGTTTTTGTCGGCGGAAGTTTTGCAAAAAAAACGGTGATTAAGAAAGATTCTTATGATGTCGATATTTTTATGCGATTCGACGCGGAAAAATACAAGGATAGAGAAATTTCAGAAATTTTGAGAGAATTGATAAAAAATGCAGGTTACGAATTGCATGAAATTCACGGCTCAAGAGATTATTTTAGAATAAAACCCGACGAGAAATTTTCGCTTGAAATTGTGCCGGTGATAAAAGTCGCGAAACCGAGTGAGGCAGAGAATATAACTGACTTGTCATATAGCCACGTGAAATACATAAATAAAAAAATTAAAGATAAAAGAATTCTCGACGAGATAAAAATAACTAAAGCATTTTGTTATGCAACCGGAACTTACGGCGCGGAAAGTTATATTCATGGATTTTCAGGTTACGCTCTTGAATTACTTGTTTACCATTACAAGAGTTTTATGAATTTTGCTAAAGCGATGGTAAAGTCAAAAGAGAAAAAGATTATTATTGACATCGAGAAATTTTACAGAAATAAAAATGAAGTTATGATGAATCTGAATAGTGCGAAAATTCAGGCACCGGTAATTGTAATTGACCCGACGTATAAACAAAGAAACGTGACGGCAGCATTGTCTGAAGAAACTTTTGAAAAATTTAAAACTGAATGCGCGAAGGTTTTGAAACATCCAAGTTTAGATTCGTTCTCGGTAAAAACTCTCGATTTGGAAAAAATAAAAAAAGAATCTGCCAAGAAGAAACTTGAATTTTGCATGGTGAAAATAAAAACCAACAGGCAGGAAGGAGATATTGCTGGTTCGAAACTTTTGAAATTTTATAACTTTTTTGTTAAGGAAACTGAAGCGAATTTTGAAGTGAAAAATTCTGGATTTGAATACGACGGGAAACATGGCGGAAGAATTTTTCTATCTGTGAAAAGTAAAAAAGAAATAATTTTGGGTGGTCCTCGCGTCGGGGATAAGAAAAATATTTCAGCATTTAAAAAAAGACACAAAAAGGTTTTCATAAAGAAAGGAAGATTTTACTCAAAGGAAATAATTAATTTTGGAATAAAAGAATTTTTGGAAAAGTGGAAAAAGAAAAATTATGGAAGAACGATTGAGATGGATGTTAGCGAGATGGAAATTGCGAATTAAAAGTTTGGAATAATACTTGGGTGATTTTTTACCTCTTGATTAAATTCTTCTAAATGTCCTGTTTCTTTTGCAGCAAAATAAATTCCTTGTCTTACACAATAATCTTCCATTTTTGAACTTAAGAAATCTGGTTCTAATTTTCCAGTTCTTTCAAGATGCTGTAAAGTTTTTTATACGAAATTAAAGTTTCTTCCCCAAAGTTGGTGCACATGCTGGTAATAACTCCAAACATAGAAAAATCAAAACCGAACGCACCCACATACGAAGGTAAATCGTTTAGAGAATAGCTTGTCATAGTTGCGATTCCGCCAGCAGCCAAAGTTAAACCAAGCAAATTTATTCTATTCATCGTTAATAATTTCCAAAGGTTGCTCATTTTATTTTAATCAATTAGGATAATAATTAATTCCCCCTAATTTAAATCCATCAAGAATGTTTTGAATGAATAATCTGTGTCTGTTTATTGTTTCTGTGAAATTTGGGTTTGTTTCGGGAAGTTTTATCTGCACAATATAGTCATACATAGTGTTATTCCAGTATTTGAATACTTTTCCGCCCCTAAAATTTTCGTCTTCCTTCTTTAGTTTTTTTCCTTTTTTCCCACTGAAGATAAACATTTTGTATACGCCAACAGAAAAACTACAATAACCATGATTTTTTATTAATTCTTTTGCCATATAAAAATCATCTGGATTAAATTCTTTAGAAGTTTTTTCTGAAAAAACATTGAGAATTTTTTCCAAAGTTTTTGGTGTTAATTTTTCCTTGACAAGAGGATTAATCTTGTTTCTTCCCTCGGTAAATTTTAATTTCTCAGCTATTTCTTGATTTAGTAAATCATAAGAATCATAAGTAAAATCAAAACCAAGTCCATAATTGTCTATCCCACCTAAGGCATGCAAAGTAGGAAAACATTTTTCCTGATTTGGTTTAACAATATTTGTGATAAATAATCCTTTCAAGCCACGATAGTCTATATCAACACAATAAATTTTTTCTGTTCCTTGGAGAATATTATCTTTTATTTCATTATCACTTTTTCTTTTTTCAAATCCATCTTCAGTCAAAACTTGTGCAATAGTATTTCCGTCTTTCTCGTCGATAAAAATCCTAATTAAAGATTTCATTTTATTTTCTCCTTTTTTTCCTTGTATGAATAGTCACTAACAAAGTTTTTCCAGAAAGATAAATTGTAGACTCGTCGATGAGAGAAGTCCATTCAGAACCGACTGAAATCTTCTCTATTCCGGAATCGATTATAACTGTTCTATTTGAGGGGTTTGAAATAAAGACGCCTTTTTCCTTGTAAATTTGAAATTTAAGTCCACCTATTTTCCGCCCTTTTCTTTTTCCAAGTCGCAAATCATAAGATTTCCCGTCTTCTGGATTATAAAAATTCGCGAAAGTGTAAATTACTGGGGATTTCATTTAAATCATTGCCTCCAATCTTTGGTTGACTCCGACCTTACAAAATTCAGGGAGTGGTTGAGAACTTTCTTTCAAAATTTCAGTTGCTCGTGCAAGAACATTTTTTCTTAGTGGTAAACTTTCTGCTCGATTGACGTAGAATGCGAGAGAACGAGAGAAAAATGCAACGGAATTAGCAAGGATAGTATATTTCATAGGTGGTTTATGCATTTGAGCCGAAATAAACTCCCATCCAGAAAAACCCAAGGCAAATCGAGACAAAGGAATGTCTAAATCATCGAGATAAGGTTTAACTTTTACATCTGAAGAATTTTTTTCACGTCTGTTATTTAGTTCATTTGTAATAGTGCAAATACCTGTAGTGAAAACAGAAATAGAAAAAATTAAAAGATAATTTGGATCATTGCTCAGAACATATCCTGCACCATCAGATGCCGTCGCTGCCATGTGCAAAACCGTCGACAAATCATATTTTGTTCTTCCGGTTGTCCAGTTCCAAGCTTGGACTCCTCGGTTTGCTAAATATAACATTCCGTCATCAATTTTCTGAAGTGGATTAAATTTTGTCATTTTAATTAAGTAAAAATTCTGTGATATGTTTAATTGGGACTAGTGGATTAAATTCCCCAGTATCGGCTGCGTTAGCGAGATATAATGTTGACAATACCGTCGATGAAACAAAATACAAAGTATGTTTTGTTGCTTTTGCAATTCCACCCCAAGTGTTTGGTTCGTTTAGAGATTTATCAAAATCACCACGCAAATAATAATACAAATTTACAAAAGGTAATCTTTTCCCAACTTCCGACGCTATTTTTGTTAAGTTTGTCATTTTAATCCTCCAAAATTCTGTAACGATTTAAAATTGATTTTATTCCTTTTTGGCGACCGGGCGGACTTTGGCTTTTTCTTCTAAGTTCAAAATAATCTTCAATATGGTTTTCAAGGATTCCCGGAGTTCCTTTAGTTCTAAATTTTTGTCTTGTTTCATACATCGCTTTTTCTTCTTCAAAAAATTCGGCATCAAGAAAAATCTTATAATCTCTTATTGCCTGATTTAAAACTTTTCTTGCATCTCGAGGATTATCGTAAAACTTGCTTATTTCAGAAAAAAAATCGGTTGTCATTTTTTCTTCTCATTCATGAAAGCATGCCCGAGCCAACAAAGAGGATTTATTTTTGCATAAAGATTAGTGTCAATAACCCCAAGAGTTCCATTTTTGAAAGCGTCGCCCCAGGTTGAATAGTTAATCATTCCGTCGGGGAAATTTGAAACAATTCCAACGTGTTTTCCGTCGCATTTCCAGACTTTTCCAGAAAAATATTTTTTTTCTTCATCGAAAGAAGGAACCCCTATTTTAACAGGTTCACCACGAATTAAGTCAACCAAATCAGTTGTTCGTGACAAGACTTTTACAATGCGACCATTTTCGTCTTTGACTGTTTTTGGATAATCAACTGCCTTTGGTGTCGATTCCAATTTTAGTTCATTAAGATAATCTTCAAGTTCTTTAATACCACGCAGTGTAGCTCCGTCTTTTAATTTGTATTTTTTTGCCGAAGAATCCACCTCTATTCGATTAAGATAAGACCCAAGACCCATTAAAGATAAAGCAACTGCTCCCCTAAGGTAATTTACTCCTTTTACTGCTGAATTATAATCACCAGTTCTAATTCCCTGGACTAGTTCCACTGCCCCTATTGGAAAAAGAGGAATTCCAGAGAGAGCTACTAAAGAATTAATTGCTTTTTCATATGAAGAATAATTTTCTCTTCCAATTTTTAAACCGAAAACTCCGAACACAGTTGCCCAACCACCGCCAACTATAGACATTAACATATCACTTGTTTCTATTCCCTGCTCCATAAGTGTTGCACCACCTAAAGTGTGAGCTAATCTTGCAAGCCCGTCGATATCTCGACCTGTTTTTTTCTGATAGTAATCAGAAAATTTTTTAATACTGTCATAAATAAATCCATCAATCTCATTTATAATTCCACTTCTCTTTAATGATTTGGTTGTCATTTTAAATTTCCCCTTGAGAGTTTGCTAATTTAACTCCATAATTATCTCCCTTCTTGCAAAAAGTGAATGTTTCATTTATTGTTTTTCCTTCTAAACCTTTTCGATTTAGTAAATCGTCAAAATCTGAAACGAACATTAGATATTTTTTTCCTTGGGTGTCGGTAAAATGAAACAAGATTGATGATCTTCCACGAGAGAAACCGCAATAAGTCATTATTGTGCTAAATTCAAAATTCTCTCTCCAAGTTACATCATCCATACTAGGTAATATATAATTTAACAAATTTCCATCTGAATCGAACGGAATTGATAAAGGTTGTTTTTTCATTTTATTCTTCATCTCCTTCTCTAAATTGTTTAGCTAAAAAATCTTTCTCATCTTGATTTAAAATTTGCTGAAAATTAGTTTTCACAGAATTCTCTAAACTTTTTCTTCCTGCGCGTTTTCCGGCTTGGAAAATTCCGTTAACTATTTCGAAACCAACTGAAGCAGCATTTGTTGCTCCCATAACCATTAAAGGAATGTAATGGTAAAGACGATTATTATCTTCGATAAGAGGAAGAAGTGTATGAGCCATTTCTATACCAAACACAGTTGCCCCCGTAAGAGCTCCTGCAAACCCACTAACTATTCCTGGGACATTTAATTTTTCCCCTATCTTGTTACGTTCAGTGAATTCTGGTTTTTGAAAGAAACATTGTTTGTTGAAATATTTTCTAATAGTAGTTGGCACTCTATAAGGTGTAATCGCAAAACCATAAACTGTTGATAAAAAATCTTTAGCTGCATATTTTAGTTGTAGCCCGAACTTTTTCTCGACGGGAACATAATTCTCGGGAGTCATTTTATTGTTCTCCAGAATTTATTAATAGTCTAATTAATCCAGTGTATGCTTTATCAATAGTGATTTTTTCTTGTTCATCAAATTGACCTTTTACAACTGGAGTTATAACAATATTTTGATAAAGAGGACAAATACCTGGCGTCATTGACTTAAATGAAACGTCAAAAAAATTTCCACCAATTGTTTTTAACACATGTTCGGAGCTGTTTAAAAAATCAAGAAGTTTAGCATATTGCTGATAATCAAGTTCTTTAACAAAAAGTTCAGGATATTGGGGTTTATGCACGATATTCATTATTGATTTCCTCCGGTAACTTCTAAAGCCATTGCTTTTCTTAATGCTAGACAATCATAAAGAGCTGTTTGAGCTTGAACTCTTAAATTTGGATGATGACCATCAGGAAAATTGGAACCATCCCCATAATGAAATGCGCTTCTGAATTCTGGGGCAACATACATTGGTCCTTCTCGGTCGTTGAGTATTGCATCAGCCAAACCGTCTTGATTAATATCTTTTATAATTACTTGTCGATTATAACCTTGACTATCGTTCGGAAGATGAAAATTAACTTTGCAAGAAAAGAGCGCTTCATCTTCTAGATGTATTCTTGGTTTCACAATTCCTTTTTCACATCCTACTAAAGCAGTTAAACCTGCAACGAAGGCCAAGGGCAAAATTAATTTTTTTATTGAATTGTAAAAAGACATTATTGTTTTCCTCCAGTTGCTAATTCGAACATCGACGCTAAAGCACCTGCGAAAAATTCTGAATTTAACCAGATTGCGTTTTCATCTTGAGAAGATTCTGTTTGTTTCTTTAAGTAAAACAAAACTTCTTTTCTGTCGATTATGAAAAATTTTGAGTCGATTTCGATGTGCTTTGCTTTTATTCCAAGTTGTGTGTTGATTTTTTTAACATGCTCTTCTGAACCTGACAAAGCGATTTTTACTTTGATTCCATTTTTTATAAGTTTTGAAATTGTCTGGTTGAAAAGTTTTACTTTGTTGAAAATGTCTTCGGCGTTTGTGCAGATTACAACTTCGCTTGTTGCGTTTTCTATAATCTCACGAGCGTGATTTACAATATTTGAACGTCCTTTAATTGAAGCATGAACGTCTTCACGATTTACTGGTGCGATTCCTTGCTTGTACAAAGATTCAAGCTGTTCGTATTCAGTTGTTTCTTTAACTCGAGTAAGAGATTCAATTCTTTCTTCAGCGTCGTGGTGAACGTTGTTTTTCATTTTTTCAATAATCACATTAGGTTTTACGCCAAGATATTTTACTGGTTTCCCGAGCTTGATTATTGCGAATCCTCTTTTTTCAAGAGATTCCAAAACGTCGTAAGTTCTTGAACGAGGAACGCCAGAAATTTGAGCAATTTCTCCTGCCGACGCTATTCCTTTTCCAATTAAAGCTAACCAAACTTTAGTTTCGTAAATATTCAAGTCAAAGTAATCTTTGATTTTATTGATAAGTTCTTGTTTGACGAGCATTATTGAGAACCCCCTTTTAGAGATAGTTCATAAGCTCGACAAATCTTAGACAAAATATCTTTTCTCTTTTCATGATATTCATTCCAGCCATAAATGGATAAATTTAATCCTCTTTCATAGTGACTTGGGATAACTGCTAAAGTATTCTGGGGGATAACAATTCGTCCACGTGAGTCAAGAGAAACTTCTGCAACATCTTCTTTTCCTGTTCTCAGAGCAAAAGAATAAAAAACACCACGGATAGCTTTAAGACACACAAGTTCAAATTCATCCCCAATTCCAAACCGGCTACACTTCTCTTGCTGAAAATAATTCTCAAACAAAAGTCCAGAATAAATTACACCTTCTTTTATTTGTTTCGTCATTATTGTTTTCCTCCTTGAGTTTCTGATTTAAAATTTTTCCATTCAGCATAAATACATTTTCTACCCTCGACAGTACATACTTTATCAGAATTATAATTTGGGCACATTATACTAAAAGGTTTTTCTGTATCATAAAATCTCACAAAAACTTCAACAGGTGGCATCTGCACTGGTCTTTTATTTCCATTGAAACTTTCTAAATGCGACATTTCATCACGGTATCCCTTGTTTAATACTGGACAGGTAATTTTTTCGATTGTCATTTTATTTTTGTTCTCCGTCTTCATTTTCTTCGCTTCCAGTAATTTTTGTTATTAATTTGTTCTTTGCTTCTTCACGGTATTCGTTACGTAAGGCTACATATTTTTGGAAACCGGCATTTAATTTACTCCAATCAGCACTAGATATGTTGTTGTCTAGAAAAGAAAATTCAGTTTTTTCACCAGAATATGCATTGTCAAATTCAACCCTTGTTAAATTATCAGAGTTACATTCAGAATCATCCATCAATCGATTAAGATTGTCATATTGAGCACATTTGAATTTAACTATTGAGCCGTCTGATTTTTTAACTTGTATGAAAGGTAAAGTAAAATTCGTTCTATTCTCATAATTTAAAATTTGTTCGTTCTTGTAGGAAAGGTCCTCAGTCATTTTTGAACATCCACCAACTAAAGCCATCAAGCCTGTGAAAAATGCTAGAGGCCGAATTAATCTTTTTATTGAAGAATATTTTGTCATTTTATTTTCCATCTCCTTTTCCGAAAATATCATCTATTAATTTTTGTTGTGCTGGTGTAATAGTATTTCTTCTTGCTTGTATTTCTTTTTGTTCTTCAATCATACTTGCTAAAACAGGATTAGGTTC
>JAGVXJ010000012.1:0-1457 GCA_018303895.1 Candidatus Pacearchaeota archaeon | reverse complement strand
TAGATTTTTCAGAATATTGATTTTCTACAGCATCCAATTGTCTAAGTTTAGCCAAAAGTGTTCTTGCTTTATCTTTTGGAACAAAAGAATATTCTTGGTTTAAATTATCCAATTTCTCGGCTATCTCATGCTGTTCCGGACTCAAGCCATATTTTGAATAAAGAACGTTTATTTCTCCAGTTTCTATCAATCTATCCACTTCGGAAAAAAAATTAACTTCGGCATTCGCTTCGTAAACTACCTGGACTAGTCTACCCATTTTTCCGTCGGGCAGTTCGCCATCGCATACATAAACCATAAGAGAGTTTGGTTTCTCTTGATTATCATTTTTTGTCATCCCTATGCCGTAAGAAAACAGGTTTATAAATGTTTCGGCAAATTTGTATTTTAAGAGTAGTTACACAAACTTACTTGGGAGCAGTCGAAGAAATAAAATCAGAATATTTTGTTGCTCTGTTTTTGCCAGTTTTTTTTGAATGATAAAGTGATTTGTCGACGCGGTCGATGAATTCTTCGGGAGTATTTCCTTTTTCATATTGTGCAACTCCGGCGCTTGCTGTAAATTTGAGAAGTTCATTTCCAAAAGGAATAGTCATCTCGTGAGTTAATTTAAGAGCTCTTTCAGCAGCGTTATAAGCATTTTCCTCTTCGCATCTTGGCATTATCACTGAAAATTCTTCGCCACCACCAACTCTCGCAACAAGACTAAGAACATCATAATGCGAAAATCTTTTTCTTCTGTCTGACATTCGCATATTTCGTATATCCAAATCAAGGTATGGTCTTCTTTCACGACTTCTGAAACTTTTTCTCAAAAGGTTAGAGAAATTTGCAATAACTTTGTCGCCCATTAAATGACCATAATCCTTATTAAAATCTCCAAAGTTATCAAGATCAAACATAATTAACGACATTGGGCTATCATCTCGTTCAGCATTGGAAATTGCAAGTGGGAGAAAGAATTTTTCAAATTGTAATTTTTGAATTAAGTGAGTTTGTCCGTCGAGAATTTGTGGACAAGCTTTTTCAAAAAGTTCCGGATTAGTATAAAAAATTTCTTCAAGAGCAAATCTGAAAGCGTCTGGATCTTCTTTCATTAGCTTCTGAACTAAGTCAACAATTGATCCATTACTTCCGCGTATTATCATTAAAAGAATGAAAAAACAGTTTTTATAAACATTTGGTTAAGGAAGTTGAAGATAAATATATTCAAAAATTAATTCAAAATTTGTTTTTTTATTGAACCAGATAAATTTGAACTTTTAATGAGCATCCAGTTAAGTTTGATAAGATTAGAAACAAATTCGTTTTCAGTATTCAATTTGTAATAATCAGATTTACCAACTTTTCTTGTTTGGATTAAAATTCCTGATTGAATCATCTGAGGAAAAAATAAAACAATCGAGTTATAACTTACATTTGATTCTCTCGCTATTTCTGTCATAGGATAATCAAAG
>JAGVXJ010000011.1 GCA_018303895.1 Candidatus Pacearchaeota archaeon | reverse complement strand
AATTACAATTTTTTTCATATAAATAAAAAACAAAAACAAGATAAAAACTTAACTATATTTAGTGTTTCTTACAATTTTCACAACCAATCATTACAAATCCCCACAAAGCGATTAGGTGAAGAAGCACACTCGACCAGGATGTTCCGGCAAGATTCATCCATTTAACTGTAACAAATAAAACTGCTACAGAAAGAATCACGACTGGTGGCCAGGCAGTATATTTTGTTTGATAGTTTGCAAGAATTGCTATACCAAAAAGAATTTCTGAAAAAATCAGAATCCATGCCCAGAGCATTGGCGCCCAGGAAAACAGGAAAATTCCTCCAGTCATTTTTGCAACTCCCGATGGACCAACGACAAGCAATTTTAGCAATCCTGGAACAAGCATAACTAACCCAAGCAAAATTCTATTGACCATATTCAAGTTTTTCATTTTACCTCCAAATTAATTTAATTCATGCACGACTAATCAATAAACTCTAAAAAATTTAATAACTCAAACTCGTCTAAAGAAATAGTGTGCAATAGCTCAAGGAAGGAATGGTTTAAAAAAGTTATGGTGCTCCGTTGTCTCTGCTTGCACAAAGATTTTCGACATAGAGTAAGTTATTGAATAATTGAGTGATGAGCCTGTTGTTTATTTTACCGACGTGAATTTCTCCTTGTCTTGTTTGAGTGTTAGTAAAAACCCATTTAGTCAAGTCATTTATTTTAATTTTTTTTAAATTATCTAAATACAAATCGAAAAGACGACTCCCACTGGTTTTTGAAACCCATTCATGAATGTTTGACAAATAAACGAGGGAGTACTCTTCTTCAAGTGAATCTATTTCCTGAAATAAATTAAGGTTAATAAAATTCACTTTACCCTCTGAAAAAATTTTCTGCACTTTTTGATATTTCTCCTCGCTGGAGAGCCAATTGTCTGGATTTTCTCTAATAAAGCTTCTAAACAAAAAACTACTTTGGCTAGAGTTGATACAATCAAAGTAATCTTTCGAATTTTGAAAAACTCCCGTTAAATGCATTCTAAACTTTGCATATCTAATAACTTCTTCGCGTACGTCAAAGAGTAAACATTTTTCTAAATCAGAACTGGCAATTAAAGATGCTACCTGGTCAAATCCACCAATAACAAATAATCCTCGCCCTTTAACTGAATTTATTTTTCTATAAACACCTTGCAAGATTTCGTTGGAAGAAAAATATTCAATTTGAGTATAGTCAAAACTACAAGGATTGTCTACATTACAAAATGAGCTTGGATGAGTTATCATATTAATTTTTAGAAAAGATTTAATTAAAGAAAATATTGTTAAATTTCAGAAAATTTTATTCAACATTAACAATTTTTATCTTGAAAATTAATTTTTTACCGGCAAGCGGATGATTTAAGTCAAGAGCTACAGTTTCTTCTTTCACTTCAGCGATTCTTACTGGCAAATCTCCTTGAGGAGTTCGCATCATCAAAGTCATACCTGCTTTAATTTCCATTCCTGGAGGTGTAGGTGGCAAAGCTTTTCTCGGAATTTCTTGAACAAGTTGTTCGTTTCTGTGTCCATAAGCATCTTCAGGATTAATTGAAAATTCTTTTTCCTCGTCGACTTTCATTCCAAGAACTGCTTTTTCAAATCCAGGAATAACTTTATTTTCTCCGATGGTAAAAGTTAATGGGTGAGATTGTCCTCCTCGTTGCGAAGAATCAAAAACCTCTCCAGTTTCCAACTTTCCTTCATAGTCTAAAGTTACTTTATGTCCTGATTTTATCATTTTAGTTTTAGAAAATTGGAGTTTATAAAGTTTTAGAAGAAATTTTTGTTAAAAGTTAGATTTATTTTTATTAAGTAAGGTCTGGAGAATTAACAATACATCTTTGTGGAAAACCTTAAATAGTCAAATATCGACGGGAAAATATGAATGCTAATGGAAGATATTTATTTCTGGAAAAAAATAGAAAAATAAAAGAAAAAGGAAAAAGAATAGTTGGAGCTTTAGTTGGTTTAGCAGCCACAGTTCCTTTAGCTTTAGGATTATACTTTGGACTTCGAAGAGAGAAACAACCCGAGTCTATAGAACAACCAGCAATTTATGAACCATTTGAAAGTCCGGACAAATTCAGTGATAAAAATATTTTGGTTTATTGTGATAAAGGCGAAAGGATTTCTTTTTTAGAAAATTTAAATTTTCAAAATCAAAATTATGGAAGAGCAGAAGAACTTAAAGCATTTATTCGAAATGATAATGGGAAGACCAAATATGATTTAACTAATTTAGAAAAAGGAGAAAAAATTATTGTGCCAAATTTCAATAATGGCAAGTTAGAAGAATCTGTAATTGAAGTTATCGACATGGGAAAAGAAAAAATTCCTGAAAAGAAGTATGATATTGTTCAGATTAGAGGACATGGTGAGCGTATGGAAGAATTGTACGGGAAAGTTAAAAATAATCTGGAAGAAAATTCATTAGTTGTTCTTGGTGGATGCTTAACTTTTAATTTTGTTTGTTTTGTGGATCCGAAAAATAATAACGCAATTATTCCTATGGAAAATAGGCCGGTTATTTTTACAACCGACAGAAGAGGAACTGAAACTAATAATACTGTTCTTCTTGCAATTATAGATTCCCTTAGGAAAACACAAGGGTCTAATTGGAAAGCAGTAAGAGCAGACATTCTTAATTCTGCACCGAAATCGTTGAGAGAAGAACTAGAAAAATTAGTCATTCCTGGAGATGTTGATTACGATCCAAATAATATGGAGAATATTTGTGAGAGGGAATATGCGAACTGGAAAGATTAAAATCCGAAATTAATTCTGTTTTGTATTTTACAATTAAAATTTTAGTTCCCTCGTCTATTTTTGAGAAAAGTAAATCCATCTTATCGTTTGAGAGTGTAATACAACCGGCAGTCCAATTATATCCTTCTTTATTCCCAGCAAATCCTGAACCATATCCATGAATTTCTATATCGCCCCCGATTAATTCTTTTTTCTTGATTTTTCCTTCTAACTTTAGTTTTTCAAATTTAATTTTATCTTCTTCGTTAGGATAATTAATCAATAATGCTTTGTAAAAAGCAGTAGCTTTCCCCGACTTTTTAGATGAAATTTCATAAAATCCTTCTGGCGTGCAACCATCCCATTCTTTTGTTTTGTCGTCGAAAGGATTAGCTCCAAGTTCAATTGGAAAAGAATCAGTTAGTTTTCCGGAATTATAAACTTGAAGTTTATACTCGGATTTATCGACGATGATTAAGGGAGATTTATTTTTTCTTGAAGTTTCAATTGCATTTTTAATCTGTCCTGTGAACACCAAATAATCTCCAATGTTTGCATGGTATCTTTCATCAAGAGATTCAAACTTTATTTCCAAACCAGATTTTTTTGGCTGAGAAAAATTTTCCTGAACTATCTTTGATGGGGGCAAAATTCCTATTAAAGAAAACAAAGTAATTGCCAAATATTTTTTAATCATACTCGTTTTATCTAGGTTGGTTTTATAAAACTTTAGAAATTTTTGGTTTGTAACTTTTGAACAAATTCTTTGATTAATTCCTTTCTTTCTCTTTCTGATACTTTGGTTTTTTCAGCTTCGTAAATCTTACCAAATTTTTGAAGTCTTTTTTTATTTCTCCAAAAAGGAATTTTAAGCCAAGGTGCCTCTTTTCTTCCACGATTAAAATAGTCTAAAAATAAATCCAGTTTTTTAATTTTGAATAATTTAGTCAGTTCTTCATTAACTCTCAAAGGAGTATTTCCCGTGGGAGCATTATTTTCGATTAAGAGAATATTCTTTCGAAATAATTAAATCAAAAAACAATCTAAAAATTTATAAACTATTTTGACAAGATGTATAATGTATTAAAATATGATTTCTCGACGATGTTTTGCTACTTTAAAGGGGTTAGAAAAATTTTTATAATATTAAAATAAAGTAAACTTGCTGATAGGTGCGGTTGTCCTGGAAAGGATGTTGCCATACAGCCTCTGTCAAGTGCTCAGCTATTAATATGATGAACGGGCTATAACTCATCATATGGAATCTGCACTTGTTAAGCTTCTCTATGGAACGAAAGAGATAACCTTGAAAACATGCTAATAGGTTAAGATTGATTAGCGCTGTTTGAGGAACTCTATCACCGAGCCCGCTATCAGCACTATACTGACAAAATGAAAAAAAAGAAAGGGATACCTAAGAAGCAAGCAAAAAGAAACAAAATAACATGTGGGAGAACTCCTAGCGGAAAAGGCAAAAATTCTAAAGTAAAAAAATTAATCAAGTTAGCAAAAGCAAGAAAGTTAAAAAAGATAAAGAAAAGGAAGTAATTATAATTTCTCTATTTCTTCAATTTCTTCGTCGGTTATTGCGCATCCGCTAAATTTCAAAGAATAAAGCAGAGCATCTAAAAGATTTTTTTCTTTTATTTGAATAAGTCCTTTTTTGTAGGCAATATAGACTAATTCTGTTGAGCGAATTACTTTTATTCCCTTGAATGTCTTTAACTTTTCAGGAATAAAATTTATTTTTGCTTTCAGTCTTTTTTGAAATATTTTTTTTAGAAGTGGTGGGTCTTCAATTAATAATCTTAAAGTTCTTTCATCGACGACAAGAATATTCTGAATCCCCTTTTCCGAAAGAAATTTGCTTAATGCAACACAAGAAGTTTCACCCAAGTCAATTAGTTTTATCGGAACTTTGTCCCCAACAAAAGAGTTATTTGCTAATTCCATAAGTTCTAACATCGATTGAGATATTTCTTTTTCGGAAACTCCTATGGATTCTGGCAGTTCAAGAATTCCTTTGTTAATTAATTCTTTAAGTTTCATTGCTTCAAGTGCAAATCTTTTCATAGTAATTGGTTTGTCAATTATCTCTTCTCTTACTTCTTTGGTTATGAGAAATTTTCCACCAAAACTTTTCTTGAGACTGATTATCTCATCGTAAAGCGAGCTCATAGCCATACTTATCAGCGAACCTGAATCAAAAATAATTGCTTTTTGCGTCGGCATTTTAATAAGTCCAGTCCTTGTATTCTTTATTTGGCTTCATTGATTTAATTAAAATTGGAATTAAGATTATTATCCAGATTAGAACTAAAATTAAAAAAATCCATTCAAGAGTAAGGATGAAATAAATTAATAGTAAAATTAATCCGAGCAAATTTAACAGATGATAAACTGGAAATTTTTTTGGACGGATTTTTTTTATGAAAGCTAAAAAGTATGAAATGATAAGGAAGACAAATCCGAGCCAGGCGAGGATTTGAAGTTGGAATATCATTTGAGTTTCACCTTCCATGCACAGAAATAAGGAAATTTAGATGTGAAAGCATATTCTTGAGGAAATAATTTTTTGGCTTTTTCCAACGGAAAGCAATCTTTATAGTCTACAATTTCAAAATCATTTTTAAGAATTGTTTTTATTATTGTTTCGTAAGTTTTATGATTTGAAACAACTTTTATATTCTTTCCTCGAATATTTTTCCAAGTAGCATAAAGTTTTTTTTCATCAAAATAACTAATCTTTCCAAGAACTCTTAATTTTTGTCCTCGGATTTTTATTTTTTTAGTACATTCAGAAACAGGATTTCCTATTGAGAAAATAAAAAATCCTCCCTTTTTCAAAACTTTTTTTACTTGTTTGAATGCTTTATCCCAGTTACTAAAATAATCCAGAACTAATGAAGCAAAAACAATATCAAATTTTTCATCAAAGGGAATTTTATAACCTGAACCCAATCGTAAATCCAGTCCAGGGTTTTCTGCTTTTGCAATTTTTAGCATTTCTTCACTAATATCAAATCCCTTTATTATTGCTCCTCTTTTTGTTAAATTTTTTGTATAAATTCCAGAACCACAACCAAAATCAAGAATTTTTTTTCCATTTACATTTCCCAAAAGCTCAATTGTCGACGGAACTTCAAGTAATTCATTATACATCCAATAACCTGGATATTTTTTTGTTCTCAAATCATGATATTGATTTGCCATGAAGTTATACGCCTTGCTAGCTTCTTTCTCGTCGGTTATCATTCAAACATCTCCATTGTGAATTTAATTCTTCCGGAATTTTTACTTGTTAAAATTACGCAGAATGTCATTCGAACATCTCCATCGCGAATTTAATTCTTTTTTTTATTGTGATTTGTTCATTTGATGATTGTTCTGTAGATTCCGATTTTGAACCGGCGTAAGAAGCTAATTCCCACATGCTAATTCCTAAAAGTTTCGACGTCGTTTCCATTGAAATTCCATGCTCGTAAATTTTTGAGGCTTTGTTTATCGACGCTTTTCTGAAAACATCCTGAATGTAAAATTTTAAATTTCCAGAAAGATGATTTATTGAATCACGTATTTGATTAAGTTTATCACTTACTCTTTTATCTTCTTTATTTAACAAGGCAGAAATTATTTCGTCTAAGGATTCGGTTAAAATCTGGTAATATTTTTTCCAGCCAGGATATTTTCTGTAATCAGGTCTGCTTAAAATTTTACCAATGGAATAAATAATTACAGCGACGGCAATATTGTCCGGGTCTTGAGTTCGTGAAGCAGTATTTATTGTCTGATTGCTTAGTTCACCAATTTTTGAAAAATTTCCAATTTCTATTGCCTTTTTTGTTTCTTGGAATATCCTTAATACGTTATCTTTTTCTTGGATATTAATCACCTCGTCAATAATAAAATCTTAATACTATTAAATGTTTAGTTTTTTTGTAACTATCAGAAAAAGACAAAATAAAAAGATTTAAATACCTATTATTATGTATCTTTTTAATGACGACACAAAATGTCGGATTAAAACAAACATGGTAAACTTAAGTGATTTGGCTAAACTGAGAGCATCAGTCGGAAATTACGTCGGACAGGCGAAAGAATACGCAGGCGAAGCTAGAGGTCAGTTCGATGAAGGAATGGAATTCTTAAAAAATTTAACAACACAATATGCTGGAAAATATTCACCAATCTGGATGTCGGCAGTTGGAAAAGCAACTATGAACCGAGGCGCTAACTTGGCTGTAGGTCTTTTGTCAAGGCTTGGTTCTAAACCAGTAAAAGTCGACGAGAAAAAAGCTGGCGAATTATTTATTGAATATTTAGTTAACGGAATTAATTCAGAATATCCTCAAGGGGACGAAATAGTAAATGTTCAGATGAAGGAATATCCTTTAGATAATCAAGAAGCTCGTTTCAAAGTTTTCGGTCAGTATTCTGAGATTGTAAGAAATGAACACAGATATGTTTTTGGAATAGACAAAGTTATGAAAGAAACCGGACATGGCGATGGAAAAGAATTCAACGAAAAAATGGATTTAGTAATTGAAGGAATAGTAAGAAAATGCAATGCAAAATATCCAACTAAATTTAAAGCTAAGAAAGGAAAAAGAAGATGAGTCTTGAAAGAAGAATGAATGTTTGTTACGGCACTGAAGGCGATGGTGGAGATGATGGTATTGGAGCAATTGCTAACAAAGTTAGTAGATATACTGACGTTGCAGGTGCTGTTATAAGTGGTGGTGGATCAGGTCTAGATTTGAAAAGGAGAAAAAAATATAATGACGGAGAAATAGCTAGAATTTCGGATAATCTTAAAGGTGCAATAGAAAAATATACAAACACCCAAAAAGATTGGGCAAAAACTTTAGGTGAAGGTGGACTTGTATCTAGAACGGGTGGATTTTTTTATGGAATTGGAACACATGTACCTATTAAAAAAATTAGAAGATATTTCCAGAGAAAAAGAGAAGAAGTTTCTAGTGACCCTTTTGATGTAATGGAACGAAAATCAAAAGAAGCACTAAATGGGGTTGAAGAGCATATGATTCAAATTGGTGAACAAGCACAGGTAGTAACTAAGAGTGCTGAAGAAAACAGAGCCAAATTAGAGAAAGCCAAAAAAGAAGGATGGGGTATCCCTGAGTTGAGAGATTATTACTATGACTTAAACGACCAGAGACCAGAGCAGAAAGTTATAGACATTCTTAACTTTGCATCTGAGCATATGACTCAGGGACAAAGAGACATAGAAAGAAGTTCAATGATTGAAACATTAGAGAATCAAATTTTAGTTCAAGAACAGTTGGTGGCTACTCTTATGAATACTACACTTCAGGCTGCTGCAGCTTACAACCTTTTTCAAAAACAGTATAGTGGAATTCTTACAGTGAAAGATTCTATGCAAATTGTAGGAGAAGCAGAATTAAATCTTGCGGGTAGTGAACAATTAGGTGTAGATGCGGGACAATATGTCAGAGAAAATATTGATAAAATAGCCGACCTTGCAACTACTGCAATTCAATCACTAAATTTATTAGAAGAACAGCTTATTGCAAATCCAGAAACTATCCAAAAATTAAAGGAAGCAAATACAAGAATAGAAACTGCTGTCGACAATTACCATTCAGGAAGCCAACAAGTAAAAATTTCAAAGGTCAACAAAATAAAAGTGTGATCTTAAAATGAAATGGAAAAAGATTTTTCTTCAAAAAAAGGCAAGGGATTTGCTGATGTATTTAGGTCAATAGGGAAAACAGACCCCCTTCCAGAAGATAGTCCTTTTTCTAGTTTAAGGAAAATTGCAAATCCTAGTATAGTAGTTGAAAAAACAGAACGAAAAGATTCTCCAGTAAAAATTGAAGTTTCTGAACCAGTGAAAGAAATAGATTCTTATGAAAATGAAGATCCACAATTAGGCACAGAACATCTTGGTTCAAAAGTTGTCCGAGTTGTGAATGTTCTTGGGTCAGAGCACAGAGCATATTCTGGAAATGGCAATCCAACTTCAACGGTAGTTATAGAATCAAATGGTGAACAATTTCTGGCAGGAATTTGGTATGGAATAAATCCCGGATTAATTTCTGTGGGGGATACCGCAGTATATGATGAAAAGAAAAAAATGGTTTTTAGAATCATCGATGCTGAAAGTCCGTCGGCAATTCCACGAACAACTTTTGACGATATCGGTGGACTTGTAGAACAGAAAAAAGATTTGGTGAGTTTGTTAAGTGTTTTTGATCCTAAGGAAAGAACAAAGTGCAAGGGACTTAACCGAAAATTCATGAACGCGGCTTTGCTTTATGGTCCGTCGGGAACTGGTAAAACTACTTTAGCAAGAGCAGCTGCAAATTATGCTAAAATTCCTTTCTTTGAAATTAATACTGCAGAAATATTTGGTTCTCATCTCGGTGAAAGTGTGCAGAATTTGAAAAGTAAAATCGTCGCCGCACAAAAATTTGCGAAAAAATACGGTGGTGCAATAGTTTATTTTGATGAAGTTACAAGACTGGCTGCAGAAAGAAATTATTCTGGCGGTGGTGCAGACAGAGAAGTGAGTGGGGTTACGGAAGCGTTGCAATCTTTTATGAATGGTGAACATTATTTGGATGAAAGCGAAGGAATGATTCTTTATCTTGCATCTACAAATCTTGCGACTGTTTTTGATTCAGCAGTTCTTGGAAGATTCAAAAAACATATTCTTGTTCCAGCACCGACGACAAAAGAGAAAAGAGAAATTTTCGAAGTTAAAGTTAGAAATGTTAAAACAAGAAATCTGGAATTTAATTCACTTGTAAAAGATTTGGAAGCATTAAATCCTAATGCAAGCGGAAGAGATATTGATACAATAACTGAAATCGCAAAAGAATCTGCTTATACTGTTGGAAGAGAAGTTCTTATGATGATAGATTATGACTTCGCTCTTGGCAAATATTCACAAAGAGTTAATATTGCCCTTTCAAAAAAGAGTACGGAGTAATATGGAAAATGCAAAAAATATTGGAATTACAGGTTTGGCGCTCGCAGGGAGCATTCTATTAGCAACGCCCAGTTTTTCACAAACACCAACGGACAATGAAGATAATTACACAGAAAACATAGGGCAAAATTATTTTGGAGAAGCAAATCCATTTTTAACTTCGGAATATGACAAAATTGAAAGAAAAATTCTAATTCCGGAAGAAGATTTTAGTTTTTTTGATGACCATACTCTGCAGAAAAAGAAAAAAGAATTGCACACTTTTGAGATATATCAAAGAAAATTAACAGAATTTTCAAATAAAGAAAAGATGGGTTATGACAATATAAAAAGTTTAAGAGACTATTTGATGGATGTTGAGAGTTATTCAGATGAGCAAAAAAGAACTAATGAAAGTTTTAGTTTATTATTCTCTGACATTGAAAAAAAAGTAAAGGATTATAGCCAGGCAATTGTCGACGATAGAGAACCAGATGAAGTATTGGATATAAAAGATTTTGCATTTTACAATTTTGTCAGAAACAACCAAAATGAAAATCAGGAAAAAAGAAAAGGAGAGAATATTTTTGCTAAACAAAAAAGAATCCATTTACAAATTTATAGTGAGTATCTAAGTCTTGCCGAGAAATGGAAGAATAAAAGATTTGTAAAAAGTAATGAGTATACTCATGTTAGTCCTAGTTTTGTTCAAAAATATTGCACTGGTAAAGAAATAGAACAAATTGATGGTTTTTTGAAAGGATATGGAGCAGAAACAATTCCATTGTTAGATGAATTTCCAGTTAAAAGTAAATACCCTAAGATTCCTTCGTGGGTTTTGACCGCTTTTGGATTGATCTTTCCTCCAATAAGAAATGTTTTATTAAAAAAATATCTTAGAGGGAAAAAAGCAAAGGGAGATGAATATTTCAGTTCGTTTTTTTTGGGTGGTTTGATGGGTAATGGGATTATAGGTTCGAATCTGGACCGTCTTCATCCGCTCGTTTTTCCGAAATGAAAACAAATTATTTAACAAAAGCAATTGCAACGATTGGGCTAGCTGGAAGTTTGCTTTGTGCTCAATCTACAAAAGCAGATGTTGTTGAAGAACTTATGGGAAAGAGCATTTTAGCACAAGACTATAATGAAGATAATAGTTGTCTTTTTAATGAAGAACCTTTAGCAGAATACTTCACCGGAGTTAGTTCTCGAAAATATGAAATGCCTAAAATAATGAAAGCGAAAATCAGCGACGGAGAATTGGGTTATGATGATGCAAACGAGTTGGTAGAATATTATAATAATGAAGAGGCAAAAGAGCTTGCAATGATTCAGAGCGAGAGAGACCAAATAAGTTTGGCAGGACAAAATTTGGAAAATCAAAAAGGTGCAAATGAATCACAACTTGGTGAACTGAATAGTCAACTCGAGGAAATTTCAGAAAAAAGTTATGTTCCTGTGACGGGGTTTGTTAAAAAAAAGTTGGAAGAACTTGAGAAGAAAGTTATGTTTTACTATCCTAATTTAACTGGAACGGGTCGTGAAAAAGTAGTATACGACGCAGATTCTGAGATAACCCCCGAAGTATTGAAAACTGAAGGCGAGATTATACATGAAACCCGAGAATTTTTACGCGTGAATGATATGGAAGATGAGCTTGGTCCAATTTACAACAATGTTAGGGGGCTTTTAACTTTTTACAATTTCTTGTCTAACTTAAATCCAAAGATCAGTCAATCAAAAACAGAAAAAGATTTTATTCAAGACAAAAAAGGAATAATTAGCAAAAAAGCAGACTTAGAAAAAAGTGTTGAAGAAATGAATGGACAGATAAAAATTCTTGAATATTTCCAGGAGGAATACCTGGAGAAATATATTTCTTTAAACTCTCCATGCAAAGAAGAAATTAAATCCTATGCTGAAATAAAAGAGTTGGAGAAAAATTTTGTTGTAGAAAAAGATTTTAGAAAATTCTGGGGTGTTTCGATAGCAACATATTTGAGAATAACAAATAATATGGAGGACTTGAAGAAACAGAAAAATGATTTTTTGAATCCACAAGAAATTGCAATTTCAGATTTGAAATTTTGTTTAGTAAAAAAGTATAACTTGGATAGTCTTAATTTGGAAAAAATTAAATCACCGAGACAAACTAAAGTTTCTGGATGGGCAAGCTTTCTGTTTGGATTCTTTTTCCCAGTCGCAAGAAACTTGGCGTTAACTTATTATCTTACTGGAGGAAAAGCCAAAGAGTCAAGAGTTGGGGGAAGTTTTTTAGCAGGAGTCGGAAATTTTGCACTAGGGTGGGGACTTCTCGACGGACTTCACCCGGCTATTTACCCAATAAGATTATTTTTAACACCTGTAATAATTCAACCGATTTTGAAATGGACTGGGTTTTATACGGATA
>JAGVXJ010000010.1 GCA_018303895.1 Candidatus Pacearchaeota archaeon | reverse complement strand
GATTATGGAAATTTTTTATCTGAAAATAAAATTCCTAAAATGCCTGTTAGTTTTGGAAGTTTGCAAAAAGGAAAAACTTTTGCAAGAAAAATGTGGTTCTGGGATCTCGACGTCCTATCCGGGTTGGGTGGCGTTAGGGGTCTTGGCGACGGCAGCGACGGGGTTCGTGGGGTACGCGAAGACGCAACAGCGTCTGAGCGAGTGGTTTCAACCGCCGTAGGCGGTTCGCAACCTGCTTTGTATCTTTCAGCTGATTTAGATGTTCTTAGAGAAGTAAGAAAAGGAAATGTTGCTCCAAAAGAACTTGAAAAAATTCTTTCTAGATTTTCTTAAATAGAGAACATAACAAAAATTCTCAATAATCTTTTTAAAAGAATTTACTTCTTTATTCTTGTCCCGACAAGCGCCAATGGGCGGAGTTGGACTACACGCCAATTTATTAGCGCATTATTTAGATTTATTTTAAGCCATTAAATTCAATCACGACATTAAGTACTAGTAAAGTTCCGGCTTTATCGACGGCTTATCTAATGTTGAGGCACGTCGAGGGAAATATGAAGTGATGGTGTCGGCTTTGTAAATTGGCTACAACTTTCCCTGTGGTTCAGGAATCTCGACAACCAATCCGAGTTGAATGGCAACAATAGGAATCTTTACAACGACAACAACAGGGTTCGTGGAATAGTTCATAACGTCGGGGCGAATATTCAAATGAAGACATACAATCAATTATATGAAGAAATTTATTCAATGAATAATTTAGCGAATGCTTGGAAAGAAGCAAGAAAGGGAAAAACAAAAAAGATTTATGTTATTGAATTCGAGAAGGAATTAAGAAAAAACCTTCTCGAATTAAGACGGGAATTATTAACTCAAACTTACAAACCAAAACCTTTAGTAACTTTTATTGTCAGAGACCCAAAATCGAGAGTCATTTCTAAGTCAGCTTTCAGAGATAGAATTGTTCACCATGCCCTCGTTAGAATTATTGAACCAATATTTGAAAAAATATTTATCTACGACTCTTGCGCAAATAGAAAAGGCAAGGGAAATCTGTTTGCGTTAAATCGATTTGTAAAATTTAAAAGAAAGGTAAGTGAGAGTGGCGATTGTTTAAGAATAATGGAAAAATTTCGAAATAATAATCTTGTTTTTGGATATTGTTTAAAAGCAGATATTAGACATTATTTTCAAGAGGTTAATCAGGAAATCTTGCTGAAAATAATTAAAAGAAAGATTGCCGACGAGAAAGTCATTTGGTTAATAAAACAAATTCTTAATAATTATTTTTCTGAAAAACAAGGAACTGGTATGCCCCTCGGAAATTTAACCTCACAATTTTTTGCTAATATTTATCTAAACGAATTAGATTATTTTGTAAAGCATAAATTAAAAGCTAAACATTATATTCGCTATGTAGACGATTTTGTGATTTTGCATAAATCTAAAATTCAGCTTGGAATATGGAAAGAACAAATTGAAGAATTTTTGAAAAATGAATTAACCTTGGAACTTCATCCAGATAAATCAAAAATTCTCAATTTGTCTGGGGGAATTGACTTTGTTGGTTTCAGAAATCTTTATTATTTCAAGCTTTTAAGAGAGAGAAATATTAGAAAAATGAATCATAAAATAACTCAATTAAAAAATGGAGAAACTAGCGAAGAAAAATTTAAGGCAAGTTTTAATGGATGGAATGCTTATGCAAAATGGGGGGATAGTTATAGGTTGAAGAAAAATTTATTAAACAAGATTACTCTCAATTAAAATGAAATTTCAAACCCTCATCTCACTCGTCTCGTCCTTGAAAACCCATCCAATCAAAAAAACGATTGATGCTCGAATGTTTGAATTTCAAAAATTCCAAAAAGCATCGTCGCCGGAAATTTTCAATGAACTTTGTTTCTGTTTGTTAACTGCAAATTTTTCTGCTCAAGGCGGAATTAAAATTCAAAATGCAATTGGTGACGGATTTTCTCAACTTTCAGAAAAAGCCCTTGCAAAAAAATTAGCCGAACTCGGACATCGCTTTCCGAATATGCGCGCAAAATTCATTTACGAAGCGCGTCAGCATAAAGATTCAATAAAAGAAACCATGAATTATCACGACGACGATTTACAAAGACGCGAATGGCTTGTAAAAAATATTAAAGGTTTAGGCATGAAAGAATCTTCACATTTTTTGAGAAACATTGGATTTTCCGACGTGGCGATAATTGATTTTCATATAGTTGACATTCTTGCCGAACACGAACTAATTGATAAACCAAAGAACAAATCTCTTTCATCAAAAACTTATTTAGAAATAGAAAATATTTTACGCGAACTCGCCGAAAAAACTCAAACTTCTCTTGGAGAACTTGATTTATATTTGTGGTTTAATGAAACCGGAACTGTGTTGAAGTAAGGTTAATCTTATAAATTATAAAACTCTTATGCCCTTATGAAAAAGAAGGTGATTGGATATATTTATTCTGAACAAAAATTTACTAAAGACGAAAAAGCGTTTTTAAAACAGGCAAAAAAGAAAGATATTGATTTAGTTCTTATAAATATTTTAAACGAAATAACGGAAGAAGAACTTAAAGAAAAAGTAAAAGATTGCGACGTGGTTTTCAACAACAGCGGAGAAGATTTTGCAATAGAACTGATAAAAACAATTGAAGAAATGGGAACAAAAGTAGGCGAGCCATCAAAATCCTATTACTATTCCGAAGATAAATGGATGTTTTATTTAGAATGTGAAAAAAACAAAATCCCGACGCTGAAAACAATTCTTCTTTCAGAAAACGTCAACATTGCAAGAAAAGAACTTGAAGAATTCGCTCACTGGCCAGTTATTCTAAAACGAGTTTGTGGAACAAGAGGAGAGTATGTTGACAAAGCAGATAATGTGAAACAAGCAGTTGCAATCATGGAAAGGTTCTGGAAAAAAGGAAGCGAAAAACTCCCAATCATCGCGCAGGAATTCGTTCCATCTCATTCATATCGAATCACAGTAATAAAAGGAGTTCCAGTTCAGACAGCAATTAAAAAAAGTCACGGATGGAAATCTACGGGGGTTTATGCTAAAAGAATTAGCAAATTCAAATTAGATAATACCTTGAATTCAATTGTTTCAAAACTAACAAAATCTTTTGGAATGACTGTTTATGGCGTCGATTTGTTAAAGAAGGGAGATGACTGGCTCGTTCTAGAAATTAATTGCGAACCGGCATTTGACTTTTTTGAAAATCAAAGAGAAAAAATTATTGGGCAGGTTTTGGATGCTTTAAAATTAGCATGTTAATAATCTTTTTCTGACTTGTTAATATCTAATATTTGAATGTGAATATATTTTCTTGAACTTTTTCAGCTCGTTAAAATTAAGTTTCGCAACAATCATTCCTTCTTTTTCCGAAATTTCTTTTAAAATTTTATGTGGAGAACAAATTGCCGAATATGAAACTTGATCTTTTCTTTCTCTTACAGGGTTGCACAAACAAACAAAAAACAAATTTTCAAATGCTCTTGTCTTTACTAAGGATCTTAACAAATGTTCTTCTTGTTTCTTGTGATCTTTGTCATATGCTTTCAATTCATAACACCATGCCGCCGGACAAAAAACAATTTCTGCCCCTAATTTTTTCATCTGTTTAAATAATTCCGGAAACGCCAAATCCCAGCAGATAATAATTCCAATTTTTCCAAATTCCGTTTTTATAACTTTTACTTCCTTACCCGGTTTAACTTCGTCGCTATCTCCATACAAATTTATCTTTTTAAAATTCTCAACAATTTTTCCTTGTCGATTAATCAGCAACGCCATATTGTATGGAACACCCTTCAATTTTATATCGTCGTTAATAATACACCAAATTGAATTTTTTTTACATTCTTCTCTTATTTCTAGAATAAACTCATGATCAGGATGAAGTGTTTCAGTTCTGTGAATTACTGATTCCGGAAAACATACAATATCTGCCCCCTTTTTCTTAGCCAGTCGAATATACCTTTTTATTTTCTCAACATTATTGTCTTTGTGGACATCAAAATATTTTATCTGTGCTAACGCGACCACCGGACTTTTCATAAATCACCAACGTTAAATTAGTTAATAAATCTTGTTAGAAGAAGTCTGTCTTTTCTTTTTCCATCTTATAACTTAATATAAAAGTCTCTTCCTTCATTTAATCTTTTAACAAAATAATTATATCTTTCTCGCTGTTCTCCGGCAAAATTATCTCTGTCTTTTCTTAAATAAGAAACTGCTTCTGTGAGTTCTTCTAAAGGAATATAACACTTTAAGAAATTATTAATCGTATCGCCAAATGCTGAAATTAAACCCCACGTTGATTTCATGACTGCTTTAGCTCCCTCGCCATTTTGTAATCTTTTTAAAATTTCATCTTTTTCATTTTTTTGTCTTTGGTAAAATTCTTTGTGCCACTTAGAAATATCTTTCTTCTCTATCAAAGTCAATTCTGTCCAGATTAACTCTTCTACCCAACTTGTGATTTTTCTCAAACTTTCTTCTTCATTCATAATTTGTATCAGGACTCTTTTGGTTTACAATTTTACTTTTTCTGTTTTATGCGAAGCGACTGCGTCGGCGAGCATCTATGAAAGATTACTTCTTCTGAAATTATTCGCTTGAACGTCCGCCCTGTTTTCCCTTGCTATGATCTTTTATCTTGGTATCTTTCTTCGCTTCAGTCTCGTGTTTCATTTCTTTAGACAATTCTTTTTCTATTTGTTGTTCAGCAACTGCAGAAGTTTTTTCCTTTTCAGCAACATCAGATTTTTCTTCTTTCATTTCTTTCGCTTTTTCAAGAAGAGATTTTTTCTTTCCAACAGCTTCTTTTGCTACTTTTTGTAATTTCATTTCTCTATCTTTCTTGAATTTTAAATTAGTTGGATAATCAACAAGTTCAACTCTAACAACATCTTTCTCTCTTACTGCCTTAACTTTTATTTTCATTGGCGGATTCTTTATTCCTCTTGCCCATAAGTATTCATTTACATATTTGTCCAGCCTTACATTTCTCTTGTCTCTATCTGGCAATTTCATGTGTTTAGCGATGAATTCTTTCAAAGTCGTGATTGCTTTTTCGGTCTTTCTATATCGAGGAACCCCATTAACTTTCTTTCTCAAATTAACAGTATATTCTCTTTCAAGCTTTTCGTAATTGACTTTATTTTTTTTGTTCATTTTATTTTTTTCGCGGTTCTAATTTTAATTTATTCTTTTCAAACATTCTTTCCAATGCACTTGCAAAACTATGACAATCTTCTAATTTCCCATACATTCGTATTGATCTTTTCGGAAACGACGAGGATGCATTTTCATTTGCTCGATCCAAAGAGAATGAAACATTTAATGTTTTATCATAAAAGATTCCATCTGAACTGCAATGTCCTTGACTCTGATTCGGATGTCGTACTATTTCTTCTACATCTTTAGAGTCTTGAAAGTACACAGCCAAAGTTATAAATGGTTCTCTTACTAAAGGATGTTCTTCTTCAAATTGGGTAATTACATATCTCATCATTTTATTTATCCAAGGTGTTTCTTAATCTCTTTGATTGGTCCAACTCTCAATTTAGTTCTTCTCCAATGTCTCTTGTGTCTTGTCATAGCCGAAGGATGAACTCTTTTTCCTTTTCCATACTTCTTCAGAACAGCCCAAATTGGCGCCCACTTTGTTCGTCTTCCGTGCTTTGCAAGCTTGGTTTTTTTTCCAAAATTTTTTATCGGCATTTTATTTTATATTCTCCATAAATTCTTTTCCTCTCTTTGTCAAAACTCTTCCGGGTTTTCTTTTCTTTAATCCTTTTGTATATTTGACTATTTCCGTGAAACCTGCCTTGTCTGATTGCTGAAGAATTGTTCTCAAAATTTTTCCCGAAGCTCTAACAAAAATCGGCGGCTTTGCTCCTCTTTTCTTCTTGCTACCATATCTTGTTCTTAATCTGCTAACACCGACGACACCACGCTTGTATATCTGTTTCAAAACACTTGCAGATCTTTTATACCAAAAATCTAAATCTTCAATCGGTCTTTGTTTTCCAGTTCCAGATTTAACAAGCTCAATCCACGCCGGTGATTTAAATTCCGGAATTTTTTTCAAAGCTTCAGCTAATTTAATATTGTACTCTTGTTGATCTAATTCGTATACCATTTTGTTGTGTGACCACACCATGACGGTGTTAGACAACTCGTTTCCGAGTCAGTTAAGTCAAAACTCTTGATGAAAGATAGTTTTTAAACCTTTTCCAGAGAAAAGTTTGAAGTCCGAAATCCAAAAGATTTGAAAGACTTTAAGCCTTTTGAGAATAATTTATTATTAGAAAATTTAAACTTTAAAAGCAAATTTTTTTATCGTCTTATATTCAGTCTAAACTCATTATATCTTCTTTCTTGTTCCATATAAGCTTGACAAATTGCAACGTGAATTGAATCTAAAGTCAGTCCGCTTTCATTTAAAGAAGGGGTGAATGTAAAATTAGTTATCCTTTCAATTAACTCTGGAAATCTATCTCTGCTAGTTCTTGCGCATTGTTCTAAAATTCCTCTTTGTAGGATTAAATACGGTCCGTCGCCATCATCAGTAATCAATTCATGGTCTTCTATCGCGTTTGGGAGATAATCTACTTTTATTCTGCTATCTTGATATAATGGTTTTCTTTCCGATGTAAGACTATCATCATGTGCCCTAAAATACTTTCTTGTCATTCAGAGAAAAGTTAAATTCAGTTTATATTAATTATTGTTCTAGAAAACATATTTTTTCACAAATCAAATAAATCCAATTCTTTTTTCCTTCTTTCCTCTTTCCTTTTTCAAAGCTAAAATTTCCGTTTCCAGCTCTCCCTGTCTTACTCCCATTTTGTTAAAATCAATCATCTTGTCTCCGCCAACTTGTAAAAAACTATGAATTTTATTTTTAACTGCTCGCCTTGAAATGTCTGAAATTTCCGCATTATTCATTCCATCAGAAATTTCCGCGAGAGTATCCAAATTATAATTTTTTATCACTCTGTATTTTGAGCGGTTATTTATTTTGGTTACTTCATATTGAAACAATCTTTTTCGTGATTCATAATCCGGCAGATTAAACTTGAGATATTTGTCTATTCTTCCAACTCTCGTCGCTGCTGCATCCAAAGCTCCCTCAAAGTTAGTCATGAAAAAAACAAATTCATTTGTTCGGTCATTATGGATTCTCTGAAGATTTATCATAAGTGTGCTTAAGAGTTTTTCATCTTCTTTATGGCTTCTTTTGCTTTCCTCTCTTTGAGTTAAAATGACGTCACATTCATCAAATTTATAGATTATTCCACCAAACTTTCCTTGATCCAATCCCTTTTTTCCCTCGTCGAAAAATTTCTGTAAATTTACTGAACCCACATTGATAAACGCAGTCCCATGAGTTCCAATTGAATATTCTTTCAAGCCAAAATATCTATTCTGCTGAAATAATTCCCAATACATACAATCTACTAAATGAGTTTTTCCGGTTCCAGGCGGACCGTAAAAAAGATAAGATTTGTCTGGTTCCGATCCGGCAACTCGAAAAAGATTTGCATTCGCAATTTCTCTAAATATTTTTCCAACTTCAGAATACATTTCTGCCGAACCGATAAAGTCATCAAGACTAAGAATACTATAATCGTCAACTCCTTCTTTAAGATTTTCTTTTTCCATTCTCTTGAATAGTCTAATGGTTTTTAACTATTATTGTCCTAAGAATCAATCTTTCGCGTTTCTCCACTTTTTCACGACGATGGTGAACCCAATAACTCTTGAAGTGTAATTTTTTCCAAGTTTGTCGACTATTTTTTGTGATATTTCTTTTATATTTTTTCTTTCTTCTTCCGCCCCTGGAAGTATTGCGATTTTAACGTTCTTATGATTCTTGAAACAATTCATCAACATTTGGAAAAAATTTTCAGTCAAACCTTTTTTCCCAAGCTGGATTTTTGGTATTTGTGAATATGACCTTGCCATTTTATTTTGTGAATCCTCCCGTCGGCAAAGCATTCAAAACTTCATCCAATGGTTTTTTTAATTTTTCAGAAATCATTTTCGCGAATTCATCTTTAGGAATTTTTCCCGGAATTATTTTAAATAAAACTTTGTCTTTTTCATCCGGGCTATTTATTGGCACTGCTCTCAAAAACTTCTTCTGATTTATTAAAACTAATTTTGTCTCGACTTCTTTTCTTTCAATTTTGCCTTTTACTCCCCATGTTCCAGCCTTCATTTTAGGATTTTTGTAAAGCTGATTTTTTGTAAAAATATCAACCACTGATTTTTTCTTTCCACTTCTCCAGGCTCTTGAAAAACATGCAGTCCACGTTGCTGTTTCTTCTATGTCCCTTTCTGAAATTTCTCTTATCGGAGCATTAATCACTGCAAACGGACTTCCAGGATCCATTGTATGCATAATAACAAAATCTTCTTTTTTACTAGCCAGATTTTTCAATACTTCTTCATTCTGTTCCGCACTTTTCCCACCATAAACCAGCTTGCCTGAATGGGTAAAAAACCATCGATATTTCCGATAAAATTCTTTTTCCATAAAGCGGGAAGGATTTGTGGCATTTTAAATTTTTCTTATTCAATATTTTAAGAATTATATTTTATAATATCCCCTCAATGAGGAAATTATTTTGTCGTAATCTATTTTGTCATTTCCCCAATTTTCGTCCCCAATTCCACTCTTTTCACAAATATTACACCAAGTTCTTCCAGTTATATTCTCTCCCCAATATTCCGGATGAGCACAAGAAATTTTTTTGCGCTTGACTAAAGAAACATATTCTTTGTAAAGTGTATCTAGCTCTTTCTGTCTTTTCTTTTTTAACAATTCACGCGAATCCTGTAATGGTTTTAGTTTCAAACTTATATTCCTGAGTTCTTCCTCGCTAGAAGAAATACTTTCTAATTTAGAAACAAGAGTTCGTTTTTGCATTCAGACAAAATTCATTTATTCCTTTTAAATATTATTGTGATTTTCTCAACCAATCATCAACAACTTTCAGGCATTTCTTTTGGTCTTCATGGGTTATTTTTTTATACGCTTTTTCGAAATTCAACCATTCATATCCAGCGTGTTCTCTCTTGTCAAATTTGATTTTTTGCTTTTTTATCTCAACTGAAAACAAAGTATATTTTTGTCCAATAAACCCTGGTCTGTCTGGATATTTTCGTGCATAATCAAATTTTCCTCTAACATTAAATTTTTTTATTTTTTCTTTTCCAAGTTTTATTCCAGTTTCTTCTTTCAGTTCTCGTTTAACTGCGTCGAAAAAAGTTTCTCCTCGCTCAATTCCACCTTTTGGAAATTCCCATCCAGTCCAGTGAAGTTTTCTTTTTAACATAAGATATATCAAATTTCCTTCGAAGAAAGAATAAGTTACAATAAAAACCGACGGGCGATATTTTCCTTTAGAGAACTTCTCTTTCATTTTTATTTATCCAAAATCGATTAATTTATTTTTTTTCTCTTCTTCTTTTTTCTCTTCTTTCTTTTCCTCTTTTTTCGGTTTTTCTTCTTTAGGTTTTTTACTTCCAGAACCAAAGAACGCCCAAAGAACCCCCCCAATAATAATTACGGGTAAAATAAAGTAAGAGATATACTCTTGCCAGTTAAATCCAAAATAAGGCACGAGAGTTCTCGCAACGGCAAATACCCCTCCAAGAATAAGTAGAATTGCGAACATAAAGAATCGGCTTCTATTTCCTTGAATCATTCCCATTAACAATACCGAAATTAGGAGAATCGCAATTGCCATTCCAAACTTAGGAAATGCGACGGAAAAAAATTCAGGCACTGCGTTAAACTGAATAGTGATAAGTCCGGTTACGACGGCAATTACTGCATTTATTCTTTTTGTTTGTTTTGGATTTTCTTTCACTTCAAAAAGTTTCATCTTCTCAAGCATTCCAAAAATTACTGCGAAAATTAAAAGAAACGGAAGAACATAATTAAAAATTCCAACATCGCTCCATCGTGAGAGAATTTTTCCAATACCCGTCTGGTCTGGATTGTATCCCACCACTAAAAAAATAAATTTATCTATCATCTTTTATTCTTCTCTACCTCTTTTACTTTTCTTTTTTCTACCATTGTAGTTTCTTTTTTGGTAAAAAGAAACCCACATTTATATAGTTTTTCAAATTTGAAACCACTTTTTTACAGCCGGGCTTTGGTTTGTTTTTGAAAGATAAGTTCTAAACATAAGCTCAACATTTTTTTCGCAAACGTGATCATGATGTCTGAATCCCCCACCAAATGCGTGAGGAATGTGCATGAGTTCATGAATTATCACTTTAGTTTTTTCATCTTCAGGAAGTCGGTCAAAAGCTTTTGAAATAAATTCAATCCCATAATGTGCCGGAACACCAATTGTTTTCTGCATTAATTTTCCAATAGTGTGACAACGCGCAATTGTTCTTCTAGTAGAACTTCCTTCACTTACAAAACATTTTACTCTTGTTGTGTCTATATGCGGAAAAAGAAGCCGACAAATTTCTTCGGCTTTTGCCTGAAGTTCGGGAGAAAATATGTATTTCATTTCTTCTAAATCAAAGTAATCTTTATATAACTTATTCATTCCTTAAAAGTTTCCAAATGTTCAGAAATTCTCCCATCAACAATCATAATTTCTTTGATTGATTTAACACTTTCATGTTTTATGAGAATATTTTTCTTTTTTATTTTTTTAGCAATTTCTTTATCAACACAAATTAACCATTTATCAATCTTATGGTTATTATTGTCTAAGTATATTTCCTTTATTTTTCCTATTTTGTCTCCATCTGATGAATAAACCAGCATTCCTTTGGTATTACTTAATTTTGTTGTGTCTTTAATTTTTCTTTTTTTAGTTTTTTCTAGAATGATTATAAATCCTAAGACTAAAACAATTAAAATTACTGATTCAAAAATCCAGTTATTTTTTACGAAGTTTCCGACGCCAATTGCTCCACCAGTTATATTTAATTTGAATAAAAACAAAACAGCACCGATTACTCCACTAATTCCGATAAACAAAAACACTTTTTT
>JAGVXJ010000009.1 GCA_018303895.1 Candidatus Pacearchaeota archaeon | reverse complement strand
TTTCAATTTTTTAGTTAATTCAAAAGCTCTTCGCTCTTCATAATTTCCGTCGGCTTTTCCTGGAAAACTTCGATTTAAATCAGAATCAATAAATCTTTTATTCTCTTTCAATGCTTTTTCATTTGCTAAAATAAACGGAAAGAGAGATTGGTCTTTACAAACTTCCAAACCATAAATTTCATTTCCATGCAAACAGCAAATAATCACTAATTTTTCCATCATCTTACCCCCGTAACAATCAGAGCATCTCCAGCAGAGATATTCATTTTCATCTGTTCAAAAAGTTTGGAGATTCTTGGATGAAATTTAATTTTTCCATAAAGCGATTTTCCATAAAACTTTCGGGCGATTCCGAATTCATCGAGTTCACAATTAAGAAAATTTCCGTATTCGTTTCTTACTAATTTTAAGGCTTCTGGAATTTCTATGTTTTCATTTGGATAAACAATTTTGCACTTTTTTTCAAGAGCCAGATACATGTGTGGATTTTGCGTCCTTAAACAAATAACTCTTTCTCCATTCAAAACTAAGTTAGTAAGTTCGTTAAAAACTCCCTTGCCCTGAAAATCTTCCTTTATTGCAATTCCATCGGTAGTTAAAACCGGAATTCCAGAAAAAACTTTCTGGCTGTAACTTCCCATTCCAATAACTTTTTCTTCGTTAAAAAGTAAATAAACTTTTTCAGGAATAGTTAAATGCTGATAAACATCTTCGAATCCCATCGGACTTGCAAACGCATCTCTGACAACCTCAATAGTCTGATTCAAAATTTCTTTTTCTTTATCAAAAAAATTCTTTGGATTTTCGATTTTTACAAATTTCATGTTTCCAATGGGTCCAGAGGGAATTGAACCCTCATCTAACGGTTTCTTCATATCAGCCATGAGCCACCCTCAAAGGAGATGGTCCAAGGAAGAACCTTTGGTTCTTCTTGACTGGAGCCGTCAATTCTACCATTGAACTATGGACCCCGAATGATTTAATTAAAAAAATTCCTTCTTCAGTAATTTCTATTTTTCCGTCGTAAGAAATAATATTTTTATAACAAAGTTTTTTCAAAACATACTTTAAACTGCTTGGTGCTAAATTTCTTTTTTTAGAAATATATTTTATTGCAGAATATTGAGTTGAACCATTAAAATGAACAAGTTCAAAAAGAATTAATTTTTCCCTTTCAGAAATAAAAGAGCAACAGCTAGAATTATCTTCTTTGTGTTTCCCAAAGGTAATCTCTAGCCAAGGCCAGAGCCTCTGAATTTTGATGTTTGATTGTCATAAGAATACTCAAGAAACAGGGTTTAAATATTTTAGGGCAACTCACTTTTTTCTAAAACTATTTTCTCCCCACATTTTCAACAGCGAAGAGGGAAGTTCAATTTCTGCCTTCGAAAAATACAAAAGAAGTTTTCCAAAATGAAATTGTTCGTGTTGCATAAGCCATGAAATAACATTTTCTTTAGAAGTTTTCTCCCCAAAGTAAATTATCTCATCAACACTTTGATTATTCAAAACATCTAAAATCTTTTTGCTCGTTTCTTCCAGTTTTTTCAAAAATTCTTTTTTGGAAAGTTCTGTATCTGCAGAAAAACAACTTCCGTCCAAACTACCTAAAGCGAATCCTTTTATGTATCCTGCCCTCGTCGATAAAATGCATGCAAATTCCCATGCCAGACTTTTGAACCTTGGGTCAAAGGGTTTTTTAGAAAATTCTTTTTCCGGAATTTTTTTAAGAAAATCCAAAGTCAGTTCGTTTACCTGTTTCCAATTAGATAAAAAATCATTCATTCCAAAAACAAGGTAATTAGATATTAAAACCTTTCCGAATAAATCTTTATAAATAATAAATCACTGATTCCTATATGAAAAGAGGAATAATTTTAGGAATTTTGCCGTTGCTTTTGTTAACTCTGGTTTCAGCAACAATCATCGTCAACCAACAGCCCGAAAGCACTTATACTTATAGCCAAGTCATCAAAGTCCCAGTAAAAATAACCGCATCAGAAAACATAAACAATTTTCTCATCACTGAATTAACCTGTAACGAAAATTCTTTTGAAATCGCCAAAGACGTCGTTTTTCTAAAAGCCGGGGAAGAAGAGCAAAAAACATATTCAATTCCACTATCAGATAATTTCGTTCAAAACGCACAAGGAAGTTGCCGAATAAAATTTTCTATCGGAAGTGGAGAATCAACTTACACCGACAGCTTCACAATATCCCGAACAATAGCAATAACCACAAGCAGTCTAAAAGATAATTACAATCCTGGAGAGAAAGTCGAAATCACCGGTACCGCAAAAAAGGGAACAAACCAGTCGGTAGATGGTTTCATCGAAGTAACCTCAAACCATCAAGATTTGGCAAACCCAATAAAGTTATCTGCACCAGTAAAAAATGGTCAGTTCACTTTAGAATTTTTATTTCCCAAAGATGTAAAATCCAGAACATACAATCTTAACATTGAAGTTTACGAAACCGGTTTAAGCGAAGAAAAAACAAATTTTGGAATGCTCTCAAAAAATGTTGTAATAAATCAAATTCCAACCAGCCTTGAAGTAATGGTTGAATCACCGAATATAAATCCTTTATCAACTCAAATTATAAAATCAAATCTCTACGACCAAGCTGGAGAAAAAATGTCTTTGCCGGTAAAATATCAATTAAAAAATTCAAAAGATAAATTATTGAACGAAGCACAAAAAGATTCCAACGAAGCTTTTTCATATGAAATTCTTCAAAGCGAACCACCCTCAACCTGGAAAGTTTTAGTTGAAGCCGGCGGAATAAATAAAGAAGTTTCATTCACTATAAATGCAAAAGAGGAATTGAAAACAGAAATAATAAATAACACAGTAATATTCACCAATACTGGAAATGTAAAATATGAAAAAACAAACACAATTAAAATTGCCGACCAATCATTTGAAATTCCACTTTCTCTCGGTGTGGGAGAATCTGGAACGTACGTTCTCAAAGCACCTGAAGGAGAATACAATGTTGAATCAAACGGAGTTTCTGAAAAATTAAGTTTAACAGGAAAAGCAATTGCCGTCGAGAAAATGCAAGGAAAAATTTTAGGTGTTTTTCAGTCAGTAGTTGGAAATGTTTTCATCTGGATTTTTATAATACTACTTTTAGGAATTGGACTTTGGTTAATAGCAAGAAAAAGTTTGAAGACTAAAATCGATGCATACAAAGCCTCAAATTATAAATATTCTGGAGCACCACTTGTTCCGATGGTAAAAAAGAAAGACAGTTTGGAAATAACAAACAAGGCAGACATTTCAGTTTCGATTAAAGGAGAACAAATCCCCGTTACAGGAGTTTGTGTGAAAATAAAAAATATTATGGAAATTTCAAAAGAAGAAATAAAAGAAACACTTCAAAAAATCGTCGACTCTGCAGAAATTCAAAAAGCTTATACCTACGAAGGTTATGACCATTTAATATTTTTATTCCTTCCATCAAAAACCAAAACTATGCAAAATGAAAAATCTGCAGTAAGTTTAGCCGAAAAAATAAGAGACATTTTAATTTACCATAATAAAGTTTTCAAAAGCAAGGTTAAATTCGGAATATCCGTCGAGAATGGAGAAATCGTTGCAAAAAAACAGGATGGAATTCTAAACTTTATTGGGATAAAGAATTTCATAATTAATTTGAAGAAATTAACTTCTCAATCAGAAAGCGAAGTAATGATTGGAGAGAACGCACGAAATAAATTTAAAAATACAATAAAAACAGAAAAGACATCAAATGATTCTTATTCAGTAAAAAGCAATCAGCCAAACGAACAAGTCAAGAAATTCATGGATGATTTCATGAAGAGAAACTGAAGTTTCTCTCGCTACGCTATAGAAAATTATTCTAATTTTCCATGAAGAGAAATTAAAATTTGTTGGATATGGGAAGAATTAAAAATAAATATTTCTTTATTAGAAAATGGATTTAGAGGAATTAAGAGAAAAACTTAAAGGATACAAAAAAGAAGAGATAATTATTACAGATCATGCAGAGTTGCAGGCAATAGTCAGAGAAATTGATTTGGAAGAGGTTAAAGAAAATATAATTTTTCCGACGAAATTAGTTTTTGCAAGGAAACAAGAAGCGAAAGAAAGGAACAAAGAAAAATATGATTGTTATTTTGCTTATTCAAAACATCTTTATCATCGATATGCTCTGGTTTTAAACGGAAAAGTTCTTATAGTTACAATTATTAAAATAAATAGGGATTGGCAAAAAGCAATAGGATAAAATGGAAAAATTTAATTTTGATTACGACAAAGAAGGCGACGATTTATTTATATATTTAGAAGGGAAAAAGTCAGCTGGAGCAGTTGAACTTGGAAATTTTGTTTTGGATTTTGATAAAAAAGGGGATTTAGTTGCTATGCAAATTATTAATGTGTCTGAAGTTTTTTCCAGAATTCTTTCTAAAATGATTGAAGCATCCAAGATAACAAACATAAAAATGAATATTGTTAATTTTAGAAATATGGATGCGATTAAATTCTGTATCTCTGACGGCAAAAACGAAGAAACAACAAATATCTTAATTCCGCATATTCGGGAAAAAAGTCCTGTGTTGGAGTTTTGAGAAGGGGGAATTATTTTCCAGTTATATTTTTATATGATGCTTCAAAGAGAGCGTCAAACTCTTTCATGTTTAAAAAATCCAAAGAAATTATTTTATAATCTATTTGATTCCATCTTTCAGAATAGTCATATTTTTCTATACTTGAGTTATTAATATTTATTCTATCTGATATTTCTTTTGGAACTTTAAAAAATAACGCAAAACTTTTTGAACCAATCCATTCAACTCCACAAACAATTGGAAAACCCGATTTAAATGCAATATAACTTTGATTCTGTTTTCTTTTAAGATTCCAACCTTTCTGTTTTAAATAAGATTCCATCATCTCTACTACTTTCATAAACTGTGGCACAGCAATTTCATTTCGTTGAGTTTTATAAAATTCTTCACCATATTCTCCAGTATATCTTAAAACAGATGGTTTGTAGGATGGATTTTCCTCAGTTTCAATTTGATTTATAAAAATTAAATCTGATTCTCCATCATTAAATTTTTTAAGCTCTATAAGTTCAATGTTATATTTAACTCGACTAATAAGTTTTCTAACATCTTCAGTAAATGATGGAGCAACAATAAGTATTCTAATATTTGATTTTTGATTCCATTCAAAACCAAATCCTTCTTCCTTATCTTTTTTTTCGAGGTATAAAGATTTAACTGAATCTGGATTAGTTTCAACCCAAAAGGCGTATCTCATAACTTGTAGAATAACATCTTCATCCGCTTCTTCGTCTTTAACTTCTATAATAACAATATTATTATCATTATCTAATCCTAAAATGTCAATCTTTTTTGACCCATCATAACTTGGAACCTGTCTGTTTAATAGATAAATATCAGATAAGATTTTATTATTCCACAGCATTTCTTCAATTTCTTCTTCTGGATGCATATCTATTTCATTCATATTCAAAAGTTCCTTTTTAGATTTTATTTTTATAAGATTACTTACCATTAAATTAATTCTAATTGAGACTTTTTAAGAATTGTTATATTCTTTTTCTTCCTCGTAACTTTCTCCAATTTTCCGTCTTTTATCCAGTAAACTATTTTTGCGTGTTTTTGTGCTTTTTCTGGGTCGTGAGTAACCATAATTATTGTCTTTCCTTCTTCGTTCAATTTGTTTAAAAATTTCATAACCATCTCTCCTGTTTTTGTGTCGAGGTTTCCTGTTGGCTCGTCGGCAAGAATAACTTCAGGATCGTTTGCTAAACTTCGCGCAATTGCAACTCTTTGCATTTGCCCTCCCGAAAGCTGATTTGGATAATGATTTTCTCTGTCTTCAAGTTCAACTAATTTCAAAAGTTCCTCCGCTTTTCTTTCTCTGTCTTCTTTAGCTGTTCCCTGAAAAATCATTGGCAACATAATATTTTCTTTTGCAGTTAGAGTTGGAACTAAATTAAAACTTTGAAAAATAAAACCGATTTTTTTCCCTCGAATTTGTGCAAGTTCTGATTCAGTGAAATGGGAAATATCATGTTCATTAAGCATAACTGTTCCGAAAGTTGGAATGTCCAGGCTTCCGATTAAATTCATTGCTGTTGATTTTCCCGAACCCGACGGACCCATAACAGCGACGAAGTCGCCCTGTTTTACTTCAATTGTCAAACCATCAAGTGCTTTTACTTGCGTCTCGCCCATATCATAAATTTTGTGCACATCTTTTAAATGTATCAAAACATTTTTCGATTTTTTCTCGGGCATAATAAGAAAAAAGATTTGTAGTTTATAATTTTATTTATTTTGGGACTCGGTCTGGAGTTTTGTTTTTAACAACAAAAAGGTCAAGAAATTTTGCAATGAATTAGAGATATAAACAAAATTTCGAAGAGGGCGAGAATTTTCGATTTGGAAATATTTTGAGTTGCTCACAACCTAATGGACAATGGGAGCGGGGCAAAAAAAAATTCAGTGTAAGAAATTGGGGGGAATAGTGAGCAACGAAAAAAGAAGATAAAATCAAATCGAGGGTTCGAGTAGAGTGAGCAATTCAAATGAAAATGGGGAATGGTTAAAAACAAACTCGTCTTAAAAAATCTATTCCAAACAGAGCCGTTTTCGGAAACCTTTATAATATTATTTTAATTTAGTTAGTTATGAGTTTTTTGAAAAAATCGGGGTTGACACTTGCAATTATTATTCTTGTGGTAGCTTTAATTTTTGCTGGAATTTTTCTGACGCTTTCATTCTCTTTGAACAAATCAAACATTCAATCAAATGCGGTTCATTTTTTTGATTATCTTTCAACTTCAGGTGGTGATAGTCCTGAAATTCAGAATATAACTGCTGGGCTCATCTTAAGATGTGGTGCTGGAATTTCAAATATTTCTTTGCCGATGGATTTTCTAAGTATCGAAAGTATTAAACTTCCATGTTCAGAAGTTTTCAAAGGAAATGAGCAGGTTTTATCTTTTGTTTCCAAATCTTTAATTAACAGCATTTATGACGAGAAATACGATTGCTCTGGACTTTTGAATTGTATTAAAGTTTCTCAAGAAAAAAATAATTTTCCTTCTTATTTAGTTTCCGCGCAATTTCAAGCTTATTGTTATAAAGAATTTGCTTTAGCTTTTTTCTTTGTTTTAATTTCATTAGTTACGATTTTTTTCCTCGTCGAGAAAAAGCATAATTTTGGATTTTTATCCGGAACAGTTGTTCTGATTGTTTCCGTTGTTTTTCTACTCTTGAAAAAGTTTGCAGTTATTTCAGCTCAAAAAAGTGGCGTCGGTTCAATTGTAAATATCTTTCTTTTTAGTTCATATAAAGTTTTTAACATAATATTTGCCATCGGTCTTTTGCTTTTAATTATTGGACTTGTCTTGAAACTTTACGAAAAAAACGAAGAAGAAAAAGATGAAGAAAAAAAGACAGAGAATAAAAAATAATTATTCTTTCTTACCTTGCAAAGCATATCTAAAAACCATCTTACCGCTACCCTGAGAAGGCTCAGCGGGTTTAGTCGGTTTTGTTGGAGCAGATGCCGTCGCACGAACAAGAATATCTTTTGGCGGAAGAAAGCCAATAGTTTTGTCCCGATTATTATAAAACCCAAACTTGTTATTAAAAGCAAATTGCATTCGCAAATCTTGAGAGAATAAAATTCCATATTCATTATCCTTCGGTTCAAAACCAAAAGAATTTTGAGCAATTCGGCGTTCAAATCCATCCAGTTCATCTCCGTAAGTTATCAAAAAATCATTAAGTAAAGAGGTTTGATAAGACGTATTAACTAAATAAAAAGGCATAGTTGTTTCTCCAATAGTAATCATAACTTCTTTTTGTTTATAACTATCTCTAATTCTATCTAACAAAGAAAAACCCCCATCAATTCCAGTATGTTCTGGAATAAGTGGTTTAGTAGGAACATCATTTCTTCCACCAACGAGAGCATATCTCATAGTCATTGCGTCTAAATCAGAAAGAGAATCACAATTAAAAATATTACTCGAATCATTAGAAATTTGACTCAAGTCAGTAACATCAAGAGACTCAATTAAAAATTCTTCCGCAGGTTTAAAGACAACTTTTCCATCATCAAAATTAAAGTCAGCAAATCTTCTGTTAAAAGCAAAACGATATTTCAAATCAGAATCAACCAAAACCCCATACGTTTGCCCTCTTCCCCTTAAAACATTTCTCGCAATCTTTTTCTTAAATTCGTCACCGATAGCGTAAGTGTCAAAAAAATCTTTATCCAACGGACTTGAAACCTCTGCTTCAATTAAATACATTGGAAAACGCTTTTCTCCGACGGACAAATCTACGGCATGTTCACTTAAACATTCACGAATTGTAGGAAGTAAATTCCTCTCTATAAAAGGTAGTTTAAAATTTTCCATTTTTATTCTCATAGCGAAATAAGCAATATGGTGCGTTATGAAACTCTCCGAAAAAAGCTGTGGATTGACTTTGACATCCGCCACCGCATTTCTCGCCGTAAGCACAAACTGAACATTCGCCCTTAAGTTCTGAAGAGTCAAACTGCCGAGTATATTTAAACTTTTCTGGGTTCAACCATATACTTTTCAAAGAAGATTCACGAATATTTCCCTCAACAGATTTTGAATCTCTCAAAGATAAACATCCCCTGATTGTTCCATCCGAATCTATTCCAATTCCATAAATTCCCGCACCACAACCATTCCATTCTCCGTCGCGGATTCTTCCTTCCAAACTTCCAAAATAGCCGACACAATCTCCCGCCTGAACATTCATATGATTTAATCTTTCACGCGTTTCAACAATGAATTCTCCAAACTTATAATATTCTTCATCATTCAAAACTAAATCCGAATTTTCCACCATTCTTCCCATCGGAGAAGCAACCTGCAACTGCCATGCATCGACGCCATAAACCAAAAGTCGATTTCTTATCATTTTAAGTTCCCCAAGATTTTTATTATTCACCGAGGTAATTGCACAAATCGTCAGTCCGTTTCTTTTCAATTCTTTAATATGAGAAAAAACTTTTTTGTGTGAACCATTAACCCCGCGAAGATAGTCGTGTAACTTTTCTTCCCCATCGACGCTGAAACCGACGGAAAAAGGATTTAGCCCGACAAGAGAATCAATCGTTTTTGAATTCCACGCAAGTGCATTGCTTATTATTCCGAATTTCATTTTCTCTGATTGAATTTTTTCAGCAGTGATAACCCAGTCATCTCTCAGCGTCGGTTCCCCGCCCGAAAGAACAACGAGTTTGAAACCGATATCAGAAATTTGTTTAACCAAATCCAAAGATTCATCTGTTGTAAGTTCATTCTCTCTCGGAAACTTCGCGTCAGAACCGCAATGCAAACACAACGAATTACATTTCAAAGTATATTCCCAAACAGCTGTGTTCGGATTAAGGATTATATTAGTCATAAAATGGAAATAAAAAATCAGTTAATAAAAATTTATGTTCAAAAAAATTATTGAGAAATTCCGTTTGATTCTGAATTAGTTGCGGGCTCATCAGAATTTTTTTCTTCACCACCAAAAATATTTCTAAAAAAATCTCCAACCGATTCAACTACATTCGCAACAAATCCTTCTTGTCCTATTCCCGCCCCAGTTCCAGGATCATCCCCAAATTCAGAACTTGCATCAGCACATTCAATACTGATTATACATTCATAACCCTCACCAGAGTCACCCATTACTGGCTTCCCGTAACAATGCTCGCAAGTATTACAAACACTTTTTGCTTCTTCGAGTTTCATTTCAGTTAAACATGGTCCGGCGTACAAATGTTCACATGATTTAGCACAGCTTTGACATATTGCGTTACCTTTTTCCCCACCTTCTCCAGCTTGACAGATTAATCCTTTCTGCTCTTTGTTTACACAATCTCGAATACACTGCTCTTCTTCTGATTTAGCCTCCGGCTCTTTTATCATATCACATTCTTTTTCACACACAGCTTGGTTTCTTCCCTGGCACGAAAAATCAAATTCTCCGCAACCTTTTGCAACGCAACTTTCCATACAAGAAGTTTCTTCTGTTGTTTCTGGTTTTTGAATGTTACATTTTGTCAGACAATTATTCTTCTCAGAACAAGTCACATCTCCCACAACACATCCAGCATCAGTTACGCATTTTCTCATGCATTGCTGCTCTTCTTGAGTCGGACCGATGCTATGTTCAAAATTTTCACCAGATTCGGGCGGTCCATTAGAAACTTTCCCGGTTAGATTATAAAAAATATTTCCATAAAAATCGAATATCAAAAGGATTAATAACAAAATCACGGTTGCCACAATAATCAACTCTTTTTTCATGGAATAAACAAAAAAACAAACTTAATAAATTTAACTTCCAATAAACCTTATAATCTCAAAAATCATTTCTATTTAGATAAAAATGATAGGTGATTATTTTACGCTCGCTATAAAAAATGTCCGTCATAAAGGACTTCGTTCCTGGCTTACTATTCTCGGAATTCTCATTGGTATAATGTCTGTCGTCGCTCTAATCTCTCTCGGAAACGGACTAAAACTTGCGGTGAATTCTCAATTCGGCGTCGGTTCAACAGAAGTTATTTCAGTTCAGGCAGGTGGACTAAACTCTTACGGTCCGCCAGGAAGTGGGGCAAGTAATCCCCTAACAATAAAAGATTTGGAAACAATTGAAAGAGTAAACAATGTAGAAAGAGCAGTAAGAAGAAATCTACCATCAGGAAAATTGGAATATAACAATAAAGTCATATTCGGAATTGCATTAAGCATTCCCGACGGAGAAAACAGAAAATTTGTCTATGACGAAATCAATTTAGACCCAATCCAAGGAAGAATGCTTCAAGATGGAGACACAAACAAAGTAGTCTTAGGATATAATTTTTATATTGACGGCGTCGGACTTGACAAAAAAGTAGAGTCGGGAAATAAAGTTATTTTGCAGGACCAAAAAGTTGAAGTCGTTGGAGTTTTGAAGAAGAAAGGTAGTTTTGTTTATGATAATATAGTTTTAATGAACGAAAAGCCCTTAGAAAATTTAATGAAATACAGAGATGAAGTTGATTTGATTTCAGTAAAAGTAAAAAACAAAGACCAGATTGAACAAACAAAATCAGATATAGAAAAAGCACTTAGAAAAAGCAGAAATGTGAAAGAAGGAGAAGAAGATTTTGAAGTTTCAACACCAGCACAAAGCATGGCGACGGTAAATAGTCTTTTAACAGGAATCCAAATTTTTATTTTTTTAATTGCGAGTATATCGATCGTCGTCGGTGCAATCGGAATTGTCAATACAATGACTACTTCAGTTCTTGAAAGAAAAAAAGAAATCGGAATTATGAAAGCCATCGGTGCAAGGAACGTAGACATCTTCGGAATGTTTTTCGTCGAATCAGGTTTAATGGGATTAATTGGCGGTGGAATTGGAGTAGCTTTAGGAATAATAATTGGATATGCCGGAACACTTGGATTAAATTCCTGGCTCGGTGCATCGACTTCTCCGTCGATAAATCTTCCTTTAATTTTCTTAACTCTTCTTGCAAGTTTTTTAATCGGCTCTGTTGCAGGAATCGCACCAGCATTGCAAGCAGCAAACCAACGTCCAGTGGAGGCACTGAGAGGATGAAATGAAAAATTCAATAATTAAAAAGATTGGCAAAAAAGGAAAAGGATTATTTGCAAATAAAAATTTTAGAAAAGGAGAGGTTGTAAATAAATGGCACCCATTAAAGATTGTCTCGGAAAAAGATATAAAAAAATTATCTAATCAAGAAAAAAATAAATTAACTT